>JAAUTT010000102.1 GCA_012031335.1 Bacteroidales bacterium
GACTTTATTTTATAGATTTATCTGGTAAAAAAGGATATTTTAAATTGAAAAAAAAAATAATCTGCACGCGCCCTAAAAAAACATATCTATAGACATGTTTAATTTAAAAGTTATTGTTATATTTGAAAGAAAAACGTGGTATTGCGGCTGCGCTTTAAATCCGGCACATATTTTAGCACTATACGCTATATGCAATTTTTGCCAATACTCGTTTAATGATTATTAAATAAATAAAAATAGAATTCATGAATAAACAAAATTAAATGGAAATGCATTTGAATGAAATAGTACTATTTAAATTAATTTCTATCATGAATTATTTGATGGATAGTTTTGTAATATAAATAAAAATAAATTATTATTAAAGACTGACACTCTTCTATCGAAATTTGAAAGCAAAAATGATGTAAAAAAATGACCGATTTTGAATATCGAAAGTTCAATTATAAATTATTAATTCATAAAAATTATTTTAATGAAAAACATAAAATTAATATTTGTATTTATTACAATACTCTTTATTTCATCATGTTCAAGAAATGAAAATTTTGTAGAATTGAAAATTCAAGAATTAAAATTTACCAAAAGTTCAGATTTAAAAAGTACAAAAGAATCGGATTTTTTAATTTATATTGTAAAAATAAATCAAACAGGTAAACTATTTGTTGATGAAAATTATTTAACCTTAAGCGAAGCTGTCAATAAGGAAACAGGAGAAAAGTCTTTTGTAATTACAGAAAAAGAAAAGCAATCTACAACACTTAAATCTCTTCAATTGCCTGCCAAATCTGAGTCTGAAATGATTCATGAAAGTATAAAATCCGGTTATTGGTTCGATGGGTATGATTGTTTTATTTACGGAACTATAATCACAGATGACGACGGGGATCAATTATTTATTCCTGCAGATTTAGCAACACAATATTTAATGAATAGTTGTGGCTGGAGATATTTAGCTTAAAATTTGATTATGAAATATATAACAATATTAATAACACTACTTTTTTTTTAGTTGTAGAATTCAAAAAAACAGACCTGAATTACTAATTGGTCATGATTTGCCAGCTTACCAAATTGATAAAGTTGAAGAAAGAAAGGTAATGAATAGTATAGTCAATTCATCAAATTTCAATCATTTCCAAAAAGTAATCTTGAATAAAAAAGAGTATCCTATAAGTGATGCAATAATAATTTTGGATACTATAAAACAAGGTTATACTTTGTATATAAAGTATGATTCTATCTCTAATAAAAAGTTTTTAATAATTGTCAAATAAAAAATACTATTTCATTCATTATGCTATTATTAATAAATAATGAAATAAATAAGTTAAAATTCAACCACTAATTATCTGGCTTTAGTATTCAATACAAACTGGAGTGTAAAAACAATTTTGGATATTTTACTAACAATAAAAAAATACGACTTGGCAACCCCCGTTCGGCTATGGGCTGTGCCTCCGTCGGATTTATCTGAACAGGTTATTACATGTAATATTTGCAAAAACAAAGCTTCTTCTTTCCCAAAACGAGCTTCATCTTTGCTGAAACGAAGCTTCCTTTTACCCCAAACTAAGCTTCCTGTTTGAAAAACGAAGCTTCGTTTTTTACAAAAACAAAAAAGCACGTAGGTTGGTACCTAACGTGCTCACCACACTTACTTGTTTATTATTTACTTAACAATTTTAAAACCAGCATCGTTAATCGTCTTTTTCAAACGATCACCGGGCCGGTAATTAATGGTGACTTCCTTAACTAAGGCGGAAGTCGCTTCCTTAGGGTCTTCAACACCTTCGCTGCTAACCGAAGGGTATAACGATCCCAGCTTTTCGAGTCTTACAATTTTACTTTCGGATAATTTATTCTGAATTACATTTTCGAGCGCAACGATTACTCCACGAATGTCGGGTTCGGATAAAGAACTGAATTTTTCTATATCTTTCACCAGTTCATCAATGGTTGTTTCTCCATCGGTTACTACGTGAGCATAAAACTTTTTAGTGCCACCGCCTTTTAACTCCAGGTTGAGGCTTTTCGGAAAATCTAATTTTAATCATGATAAAAATTTTGGGTTAGTATTAAAGAAGTTTGGTGCAACTTTAAAACCACAAAGGCAACGATCTTCTCTCCTCTGCAACCGCGTCATCTTTTTATCCATACAATCATCCTCAAATTTCCTGATCATATTGCTAATGTGCTGATGTTTATATTGGTTTGGAATTCATATAAAAAGGCTTAATCTCATAGGTAAATTATTCTTCGGGATATGGGTTAGGTATTGAATTAGATACAGTGCTAATACGGATATTTTTGTATTTGGTTATTTGGGTGTGCGGTTAAAAATAGTAATCCATTTGAAATTATTTTTCAACTACAATTAAAAAGGGACTTTGCTTTTAATTTAGCAAACACCTTTAATAAGATTTTGGTGACACAGAGAAATACAAGAGAACACACAGAGAAATACAAGAGGAAAGATTTCTCTGTGGTCATTGTGTCTTCTCTGCGGTTCTTTGCGTAACATATTTAGCAAAAGATTTTGATTACACAGAGAAATACAAGAGGAAACAGCCGGAATACCTGCTTAATTTACAACAATGGCGATTTGCTATTTGAAGATCTGACTAAAATAAGTTAAATTGCGTCTAAATAAAGACGGTATTATGATCTTTTTAATTAGAGAAATAGCCGGGAATCTCATAAGCAAGCTTCAACCCAACAAGGTGGTAATAGTATGTGGGGCTCGAAGGGTCGGGAAAACTTTACTGGTGAAAAAGATTTTGGAAGAAATTGGTGCGCCAGTCCTTAGGTTAAATGGCGAAGATATTAATGTCCACGACAAATTAGCTATAAGAACAGTTGAAAATTACAAGCAGCTTTTAGGCTCTTATAAGTTGCTTTATATTGATGAGGCACAAAAGATACCGGAGATTGGCCTGAAACTTAAACTTATGATTGATGAAATCGAAGGATTGCGAATCATCGTTTCAGGTTCATCGTCATTCGATATAAACCGCGATGCAGGTGAGCCATTAACCGGCCGGAAATACTCCTTCAATTTATATACTTTATCAGAAAGAGAATATAATCCAATAGAAAACATCATATCCAAATTGGATAAACTCCGGGAAAGATTAGTACTGGGCAATTATCCGGAACTTCTTCATTTGCCCGATAAAAAGGACAAAATTGAATATCTAAATGAAATGGTTAGCTCCTATTTATTAAAGGATATTCTGGCCTATGAAAACATCAAAAACTCACAAACAATTTTCAACTTGTTGCGCTTGATCGCTTTTCAGATCGGGAAAGAAGTTTCTCTCCAGGAGTTGGGTCAGCAATTAGCCATTAGTAAAAATACAGTTGCTAAATATCTCGACTTAATGAGCAAGGTATATATTCTTCATAAAGTTGAAGGATTTAGCAGGAATCTCCGGAAAGAAATAACTAAAAATTCGAGATGGTATTTTCTTGACAATGGAATCCGGAATGCAGTAATTGCTAATTTCAATCCAATCGAGTCGCGAAATGACATTGGCCAGTTGTGGGAAAATTATATGATTAGCGAACGGATAAAGTTTCAGGAATATAAGCGGGTTTCTTCCAATAATTACTTTTGGAGAACATATGAGCAACAGGAAATTGATTGGGTAGAAGAACGTGATGGTGCTTTATTTGGCTATGAGTTTAAGTGGAAAGAGTCGAAAGTGAAAGTACCGGCACAATGGAAAACGCTTATCCTGAAGCATCGTTCGAAGTGATTAATATGGATAATTTTGAAACCTGGTTAAAATAGCGAGCGTTCGACCTAAGAAAGAGAGCCAGGAACCAAGAATCAGGAACCAGTATTTAACAACATTATAGGCTATTTACACTTTTATTAAAACATTCAACTATGAAGTATTTATTCTATTCTTTTTTAACGCTTTCTATTTTCCTCGGAATAAGTTGCAAACCATCCGGCGAAAAAACATCCTGGCAAGGGGAAACACCCGAATCGCAGGGCATCTCTTCCCAGGCCATCCTCGATTTTATTGAAGCGGCTGAACGCGAACGTCCCAACGATTTGCACAGTTTTGTGCTGCTGCGCCACGGCAAACAGGTGGCAAAGGGATGGTGGCATCCTTACGATCAGGAAAGCCGCCACACGCTGTATTCACTAAGTAAAAGCTTTACTTCAACCGCTATCGGACTGGCGCAGGCAGAAGGTCTTTTATCCATCAACGACCCTGTTATCAAATTCTTTCCGGAGTACACCCCGGAGAATCCTTCCGAAAACCTTAAATCGATGCGCATCCGCGACCTGCTGAAAATGAACAGCGGTCACAATCAGGAACCATCGCGTGCTATATTTCAGAATACCGATAACTGGGTGAAGGGATTTTTATCGGCCGAAGTGGAACACAAGCCTGGTACCCACTTTGTTTACAACAGTATGGCTACTTTTATGCTCTCGGCTATTATCCAGAAGGTGACCAAACAAACGCTTTCCGAGTATCTCACACCCCGCATCTTCCAGCCTCTTGGAATCGAGAATCCTAAATGGGAGAAAAACCCTCAGGGAATTGACTTTGGCGGCTGGGGACTGAACATCAGGACAGAGGACATTGCCCGTTTCGGTCAATTATACCTGCAAAAAGGCAAATGGGAGGGAAAGCAACTTATCCCAGAAGCCTGGGTGGAAGAGGCTACCTCGTTCCAGACCTCCAATGGCAATAATCCCGAGAGCGACTGGGAACAAGGTTACGGCTACCAGTTCTGGATGTCGCGCCACGGACTATATCGTGGCATGGTGCTTTTGGACAATACTGTATCGTTTTCCCAAAACAGGAGGCTGTGCTTGCAATCACCTCCGGAACAAGAGACATGGGAGCCATTATGAACCTGGTGTGGAAACACCTCCTTCCCGCCTTTATGGACACACCTGTTATAGCTAACGAAGTTGCTTACAAGGCACTTCAGGATAAAACTGCCAGCCTTAAGCTTATTCCTGTAAAAGGCGAAAAAAGCTCACCGATAGCCGAAAAGGTATCGGGTGTGAACTATACCCTCGAAGAAAACGACTGGGGGCTCAAAACCATTGCTTTTAACCTGACCGGCGACAAGCCTTCGATAACGCTCATCAGCGATAGCACTTACAGTTTGCCCATCGGTTTTGGTGAGTATCAGGAAGGAAATTTTGTTATTCCACAATTGGGCAGGCAATCGGTGGCTACCTCTGCAGGATGGCTAGTGGGCGATACGCTTCACCTCATGATGTTCATGGACGAAACCCCGTATGGATATATTGCCAAAATTGGTTTTGATAAAGATAAGTTTACCATGCAGCGGGAATTAAATGTCAACTTTTGGCCCCACAAAGCAGAAACCATTGGTAGGGAAAGCGAATAAGTAGATCCACTCAGTAATATCCGGACATTGAGCTTGTCGAAGTGTCCGGATATACTATTAATGCAAACGATCTCAAAGTTTACATCGGGAAATTGTTTAGTAGCGCAGACCAGAGATGGAATTCATCCTTATAATCACAAGGAAGGGAAAGACTTTGTATCAAATTAAATAAAATTTAATGTAAATATATTATACATCATGTAAATTATATTTATCTTTGTGTCTGTAATTTTATACTTAAAAGTTATAAATATGGACAACAAAGAGAAACAGATTCTGGTAACAATCATTACGCTTATCGTGATTTTTGCAGGTTATGCCCTGTATGTGTACCAGAAGCATATAGAGCCTGACATCAGTATATTAAACAACTTTCAGTTCTGGGGAAAAACCTTTCTGATTTTTATACCGGTAGCCATTGTTTCGCAAATTATTATCCACATTGTGTTTGCAATAATTAATAAGATTGTTACCAACGAGGATATGCCAACCATAAATGATGAACGGGACAAATTGATAGAGCTGAAATCAATCCGCATTTCGCACTGGATTTTTACATTCGGGTTCCTGCTCTCGATGGTGACCCTGGTGCTCGAAATGCCACCTTATGTAATGTTCATCACCCTTATTACTTCGGGCTTTATTTCGGGCATCGTTTCGGAAATTGCAAAGCTTTATTTCTACCGGAAAGGGTTTTAACATGAGCAAAATCGTAATCACAAACAACATCAGGAAGCTGCGCTTTCATGCCAATGAAATGACACAGCAGCAACTGGCCGACAGAACTGGTGTAACACGTCAAACCATTGTCGCCATCGAAAACGGTAAATATTTCCCTTCTCTGGAACTTGCCTTTCGCATCGCCCATATTTTCCAAACCCCTCTCGAAACAGTATTTTCATTTGAATTTCAGGATGAACCTAATAAATTAACATCATGAACACAGCTACATTATCATACTCAAAAAAGAAATGCTTGCGGAAAATACCCTGCAAACCTTCGCTGAACTGAAACGCAGCATTTACGAAGTGCTCAAAACCTATTCGAATGTGCATCGCGGTAGTGGGCACAACTCCCAGGTAACGACTCATCTGTTCGAACAGGCCCGGGGCATTGTACTTGACTATCTGGATCTAAATAAAGACAAATATGTTGTTGTCTTTTGCACTTTGCGAAGCGCACAAAAACTGACAGCAATACTCGGATCAGCAGATTTTCGTACAATATCATCAGAAGAGATCGGTCTCCCATTGGGAGTTAAAGCTGTTGCGGTGCGTCGTATAGCACTGCCGGCCGGTATTCCGTTTCAAACCGGCGGAGGAACAGCAAAACTCATCTCCCGCGAATGGGTAATCTGGGGCAAAATACCCGATAAATTTGAAGCAGGCACCCCAGCCATTATCAACATTATTGCCTTTGCCAAAGCGCTGCTGCTGCTCAGGCAATCGGGAGACAAAACCTTTAAGTTACCTGCCGGTGAAACGCTTTCGGCTTATGAAACTACTTTTTAAGGACGAACTTGAAAATTTTACTGGTAAGGACTTGTTGCATAAACTAAAGGAAACACTTATCGGAGATGGCCAGCAGGTACCGACTATGAATGGAATCCAGACCTTTGTCAATTTGGATAATGGCGCCAGCACTCCAACCTTTGAACCAGTTTGGAACACGGTGTGTAAGGCATGGCTTCAACCCGAATCAGTGAAAAGGACAATCATTCAACAGGTAAAATCATTATGCTCCGACTTCCTGGGTGCATCTCCCGAAACTTACGACACCCTTTTTACATCCAACACCACAGAAGCCATTAATCTGGTGGCTGATAGTCTGAACAAAGAAACCAACACGATATCGAACCTGTTGTGCTAAACACAATGCTCGAACACAATTCGAACGAACTGCCCTGGCGCAATATTCCAGGGGTATCACTCATCCGATTGTCCGCGGATGCAGAAGGATTTATGGATTTACAGGAGCTGGAAACTTTATTGAGCGATTATAACCAAAACGGAAGAGTTTGGAAAAAAAGAATAAAACTAAGTGGCGTGTAAGCGGGGCCTCGAATGGTTCTGGGTATTTACAACGATCATGGAAAAATCGGAGAAATAGTTCACCGCCATGATGCCCGGTTGTTGGTAGATGCTGCACAGTTGGTGGCCCACAGGAAAGTCGCCTTAGAATCCTGCAAAATAGACTATCTCGTTTTCTCCGCTCATAAAGCCTATGCCCCTTTTGGTACAGGTGTCCTGATGGTCCGCAAAGGATTACTTTCGTTTTCAGATGAAGAAATGAAACTTGTTCTGTCTTCAGGCGAAGAAAACATCGGAGGTATTGCAGCATTAGGCAAAGTGCTGGTGCTATTGCAAAGGGTAGGCATGAACATTATTCAGGAAGAAGAACAACAACTCACCTATCAATTATTGCGTGGTTTGAATCAGATCCCAGGCATTTCGGTATATGGTATCGCAGATGAAAACTCTCCCCGAATTGCCCAAAAAGGAGGTGTAGTCGTTTTCAATCTGAAGGATTATATGGCCAATAAACTGGCGCGCAAGTTTGCTGAACAGGGCGGTATAGGAGTGCGCTACGGGTGCCACTGCGCTCATATAATTGTAAAGTACCTGCTTGGTATTAGTCCATTTCTGGAAGGATTTCAGCACCAGATTTTCAGTTTGTTCCCGAAACTGACACCTCCGGGTGTTACCCGTGTAAGTCTGGGTTTACAGAACAACCAAAAAGATATCGACAGGTTGATAGAGGTGTTGCTCAAAATCAGCAGTAAAACTGATGTGTCAGCCGAAAAAGATTTCCTCCCCATATCAGGTCGGGAATTTCAGCTGCAAATGGATGAGTATATATGGAATGCTTCCGAAAGAGTGTATAGCTTTAATTTCCACTGATAATTCAGCATTATTATTCAGGGTCTCCTTTCTTAATCCGAAACCGGTAACCGTCAACTCAATATTTGCAACAAATGATAAATGCTCTAATGGGAAAAGTTAAAAAGTTAAAACCGAATAAGTTTTAACATTGTAATCAGAACAACCTGGGGCAAAACTAAGGAGTGCCCCGGGTATGTTGGTACGGTCAGTCGTTATTTACAACTGTTGTTTCCGGTGTTCCTATTTCCGATCCGTTTAGTCCTTTGTATTTTTCTTCTGCTGAATATTTTATACCCAGCTTGTCCAGAACGGGTTCAACATTAACCTGATGAAGCTGTAGTCCCATTTCCCAGGGATTGTAGCCCAGCAGCAGCCCGGCCAGTTCTTCGTAGGTAAGCACGGGTATTCCGCGGCCATTTTGTCCGTACGTTTTTTCTTCCATTTCTGCAATTACATATTGCCAGCGGTCGAGGAAAAAAGTGCATCCCGGACAGTTGGCTATGATCAGATCGGGTTGATAGGGAAGCATGGAATCGAATTTCTTTTTGGCATTGCTCACCGAATAGCCGCGGTTCGATTTTAATATATACTGCCTGAATCCAAAGCCGCAGCAGTGTCTCCGTTCGGGGTAATCAACCTGTGCGCCGCCCCATTCGTCTATCAGTCCCGCCAAAACATATGGAAACTCAGCTCCTCCTATCCCTTTTCAGGGAAAATCTTCGCATAGTGGCATCCGATATGGTCGACAATTTTCAGGGGCTTACCTGTTTGCTGGTTTATTAGTTGCAGTTTGGCTTTGGCAGTAATTTCCCTGCGGAATTTATAAATAAGGTCACTGGCATGCACCAGGTTTTTGGGTATTTCGAATGTCATACCGGTGGCACGTTTTAATGCTTGGCGGGTTTCCTTTCTTTTTCGGGGAAATGTTTCCAGGTCTCCAGTATTTCGGTATAAATTCCGAAGGAAGTAACGCACGAGCAAACAAAGTTTTCGTAGCCAGCCTGGTTCATTAGTGCAAATTGACGGGCTACCACAGTCATGGTTGTTTCGAAAGGGATAATTCCCGAATGGTAGGCAATGCCGGTACATGTAGTTTGCCGGGCATCGTCGTATATGTCTTTGCCAAGTTCATCCCGGAGAATTTTCAGAAACAGGTCTTCGGCTGCCGGGAAAAAGTTCTGACGGATGCAGCTGCGGGCAAAGTAATAGTTGTCGGCGGCAATTTCCTTCTGGTAATTCTCCCAGTTCACGTTTTTACTCGTTCCCATGTTCAGTATTTTCGTTGTACAGATAGTTGAAGTAGGCTTGAATATCCATTCCCATATCTTTTGCTTTTTGGGCCGAACATTTTTCGAGTTTG
>JAAUTT010000103.1 GCA_012031335.1 Bacteroidales bacterium
TGAACTTGTTTTAAATCTTTTCCTTCTATTTGAATAGACATAATAACAAAATTGTAAAACACGTAGTTATAAATTAATACAACTACGTGCTGATTTTTATTCTAAAATTGAATTTATTCTCTTTAATTCTTCAGGCGAAAATTGAAGGTTATCGAGACATTTTAAATTATCGTCGAGTTGTTCTACACTGCTAGCACCTATTAAAACTGTTGTAATTCGTTTATCTTTCAGAATCCAGGCCAGTGCCATTTCAGCCAGAGTTTGATTTCTGCTTTGAGCAATATCATTTAAATTCTTAATTTGCTCAAGCCGTTTAGGCGTTATCATCTCTGCTTTCAGGAAAACTCCTTTACTAGCCCTTGAGCCTTGCGGAATTCCATTGATATAGCGATTTGTAAGCAAACCCTGCGCAAGAGGAGAAAAGGGTATACAGCCTACTCCATTATCTTCCAGAACATCTAGTAAACCATCCTCCACCCAGCGTTCGAACATGGAATATTTAGGCTGGTGAATTAAACATGGCGTTCCTAGTTCTTTTAATATTTTTACAGCCTTTTTTGTTTGGTCGGCATTATAATTTGAAATTCCGGCGTATAAAGCCTTTCCCTGACGAACAACTTGATCCAGAGCCGCCATTGTTTCTTCAATTGGAGTTTCGGGATCGGGACGATGGGAATAGAAAATATCCACATATTCCAGATTCATTCTTTTTAAACTCTGATCGAGGCTCGATATCAGGTACTTTTTTGAACCCCAGTCACCATATGGCCCCGGCCACATATAGTAGCCTGCTTTGGTCGAAATTATCATCTCATCGCGATAGCCTTTAAAGTCCTTATGCAGAATACTGCCAAAGTTTTCCTCTGCCGAACCGGGAGGAGGACCATAATTGTTTGCAAGATCAAAATGAGTGATTCCTACGTCAAAAGAACGCCATAATATTTTTCTGAAATTTTCGTAAACATCAGCACCTCCGAAATTATGCCATAAACCCAGCGAAATTGCTGAGAGTTTAACCCCGCTTCGGCCGCATCGATTGTAAACCATTTTATCGTACCTGACTGATGATGGTAAGTAAGCCATAAATTATAGTGTTAATTGGTTTATACAGGGAAATGTTTAATTTTAATCTCCAATTCATAAAAAGTACTATAAAATGAAAAAAATTAAATATCTGCCAGTATGTTTTATCATGGTTTTCATGTTTTTCTCGTGCACTAAAAAAGAAAAATCGTTCCAGGATATAGTGAACGACCAGCTTGAGTTTGCCTCGGCGCAATATCTGAAGCTATTTGATAAAACAAAGGATAGTTTGACATTGCCGCGCACAACTGATAAAAATGGCAATCTGATAATGGCACCATCAGATTGGTGGACCAGTGGATTTATTCCCGGTACATTCTGGTATTTGTACGAAAATTCGATGGATACCACTTTTCGCAGTGCTGCTCAGAATTACACCCGCAGAGTTGAAAAGGAACAATATAATACGGGTACTCACGATTTGGGATTTATGCTTTTTTGTAGTTTCGGCAATGGTTATAGACTTACAGCCGACACATCCTATAAAAGGATAATGATTACCGGGGCACGCTCATTATGTACCCGTTTTCGTCCACCAGTAGGATGTATCCAATCATGGGGATCGGGGAACGGATGGCAATGTCCTGTTATTATTGACAACATGATGAACCTCGAATTTTTGCTCTGGGCAACAAAGGCAACTGGCGATTCATCGTATTACAAAATTGCTGTTACGCATGCCGACACAACCATCCGAAATCATTTCCGCAGTGATTATAGTTCCTATCACGTGGTAGATTACGATACAATTACCGGGAAGGTTCTTGCCAGGCAAACCCATCAGGGTGCCGCCGACGAAAGTGCCTGGTCCAGAGGCCAGGCATGGGCATTGTATGGCTATACCATGATGTATCGTGAAACAAAAATCCCAAAATACCTTGATATGGCTGTCAATATAGCTGACTTTATCCTGGAACATCCCAATTTACCATCGGATAAAATACCTTACTGGGATTTTAACGCTCCGGCAATTCCTAATGAACCCAGAGATGCCTCTGCTGCTGCAATAATTTGTTCAGCCTTAATTGATTTAAGTCAATTTGTAGATGTTCAACAGTCGGAGAATTATTTAAAGGTGGCTCGTCAGCAAATAACCACTTTATCGTCTCCCCTATATTGCGCTGAACCTGGCGGAAATGGTGGTTTTATTCTGAAACACAGTGTTGGCTCGAAACCAGCTAATTCTGAGATTGATGTTCCATTAACCTATGCTGATTATTATTATGTAGAATCGTTAATGAAAATGAAGGAGCTTTTATCGAGAAATACTAAGAATTAATTGAATCCGAAGAGGGAGCCTGAAAATTCTAAGAATAAGCACAAGCCCAGTAGTATAAAGTGTAAAACATTTATTTTCTTTATATTACCGGGCTTTATGTTTAGCTTTTCACTTTTAAGGTGCCTTCTTTTGCATTTAATTAATGGTGTATCGTATTCCTAAGGAAAGAGAATTGGGGATAACAGAGAGCTGGAAAGAACTGTTTATATCCTTTTTTTCGTTGTTTCCCGAACCCGATGTATTCACAGTATTTGAAAAACCAAAAAAACCTATACCAGCTTCTATCCCAAATTTATCGGTTATATTATACCTGAATCCGGGTATAACACCAATGCGGAAAACACTTTGATGTTCCTCTACCGAGGTGGTGACAGTACCACTTTTGTATTCATCAATATCTTTACCAAAACCAAAATCCGCCTGCGCCTTTCCAAAGAAATAAGCATGTTCGCCAAGTGCAAAATATTTTTTCACAAAAGGTGAAATGGTAAATGTTTTGGTTTTATTAATGGTTTCGGAATTGGTTGATTCGGTTTTCTTTTTGTACAAAGAATAGCCAAGCCCTAAACCTGCCGAGAAATTATCGGAAATAAAATATTCTGCTTCAGGGGTAATTTTGAAATTAGTCCAAACAGGTCCATCATCAGTATTTCCTCCTTGTTCCGTTTTTTCTTTTTGAAGTGGAGAAATTAAAATCACCACCAACAACTATTGAACCCTGCTGCATTTGTGCAAACGACTTTAGTGGAAATAGTACAATGCCAAGAATTACCAGATATTTCATTTTCGTTTTCATTTTTAATTAAACAGTTTTTGAGAATTGATAATTGTGATTAGTTTTATGATACAATAAACTACAATCAATTAATTTTATTATTAAAATAAATATGTACAGGCGTAATTTTATTAAAATAGTTCCAGCTGCAGCGGCATTTACGGCAGTATCAGCAGATTCATTTGCTTTATCTGAAATAAAACCCGATCCTGTATCGCGAAAATATTGGGTTGAAGTAGCAGAGAAAATTATGTCTCCGGTAATCAAGGAATTGTCGAAAGGAAACTTACGAAATGCGATGCCCGTTGAAGTTAAGCAAGGTCAGGAAAGCCGCAGAAAATATCCATACCTCGAGGCATTTGGACGGACACTTGCTGGAATTGCTCCCTGGCTTGAGTTAAAGGACGATAATACCCCCGAAGGTCTGAAGCGGAAAACATATTTTGAATGGTAAAGCTCTGTCTTGATAATGCTACAAATCCTAAGTCGTCTGATTACATGAATTTTACCGATGGTGGACAACCCCTGGTTGATGCGGCTTTTCTCGCTCATGGCTTGATTCGTGCTCCACGCCTATGGAATGCTTTGGAAAAACAGGTTCAGGAGAATATTGTAAATGCATTGCTTTTAACACGAAATATTAAACCGGGTTATAGTAACTGGCTGTTATTTAGTGCAATGATTGAAGCGTTTTTCCTGAAATATGGTTATGGCTGGGATGCCATGCGGGTGGATTTTGCAATTAAAAAGCATCTGGAGTGGTATAAGGGTGATGGAGCATATGGAGACGGACCGGATTTTCATTGGGATTACTACAATAGTTTTGTGATCCAGCCTATGCTGTTTGATGTTATGAAAATTGTGGGTGAAAAAGATAGAGATGTAATGTCTAAAAAAGAATTGATTTTAAAAAGAATGCAGAGATATGCTGCTATCCAGGAAAGGTTAATTTCTCCTGAGGCAACATTTCCGGTAATTGGACGCTCGCTTGCCTACCGTTTTGGTGCTTTCCAGGCATTGGCTCAAATGGCTTTTAAACGAATCTCTCCCTACGGAGATAACTATGGGACAGGTTAAAAATGCACTTTCGCATGTAATACATCGCATGATAGAAGCTCCCGGTACCTTTGATAAGAATGGATGGTTAACTATTGGTTTTTGTGGCCACCAGAAAAGCATCGGAGAAGTCTATATTACAACAGGCAGTATTTATCTGTGTATGGTAGGACTTCTTCCATTGGGATTGCCCGATAATTCGACATTTTGGACAGCAAAACCGGAGGATTGGACATCGAAGAAGGCCTGGGCTGGAATTGATATTGAATGTGATTCGGCATTGTATTAAAGGATAAGGTTTTAGCAGAAAATATACAGTGAGAAAAATTAATAAAAACATAGATTTTTGCGCAAATAATAAGCAATTATTTTATAGCTATTTAGATTAATTCTTTACATTTGTATATATATAATTTTAATCAAATAATCATGAACATTTATTTAGGTAACGTTGATTTCAAAGTTAAAGAGGAACAACTAACGGATTTATTTGCAGAGTACGGTGAAGTTAAGTCGGTTAAGGTTATCACTGATAAGCTTACAGGCAGAAGCAAAGGTTTTGCATTTGTTGAAATGCCCAATGATGATGAAGCTAAGGAAGCAATTGCAAATTTAAACGGTTACATGCTGAATAACAGAGAACTTTCGGTTTCTGTTGCACGTCCAAAAGAAGAAAGAAAACCTTTCAGAAACGATTATGGCGGTGGCCGGAATGGTGGTGGAAACAGAGGCGGATACGACCGCAGATAAGATATATAGTTTTTGAAAAATTAGGAGACGCAGTATTTACTGCGTCTCTTTTAATTTTTACAATATTTGATAAGATTTTCCTTGGCCTCCCGGCTACCCTGGTGCGTTGCTTTTTGCCAGTAATAACATGCCGAAGTATTGTCCTGCATTTTAAACCGGGCCATTCCTTTGCCCAGATTCGCATCTGCATCAATGGGATTTAAATCCAATGCCATTCCAAAATCTTCGTCGGCCAATTGAATACGTTCGGCCTTTAACCCAATTTTACCTCTGAGAATATAGTAAACAGGTTGGCTCTGATCCTTCCGGATCAGATCATTCAAACCGTTCAACGCCTGAAGGTAATTACCGTTATCGTATTGCATTTGCACTTTTGCAAGTTTGACATTAGGATTATCGGGTAAGCTATATTCAAGTAAAGCCATATCTTCAGCAGATTTTTCTGAATTTCCCAGGTTTTGGTTTATATCAATACGTATAATATAATATTCGTGCGAAAAGGGATTTTTAGAAATAGCATTATTAATTGCAACCAAGGCATCTTTGAAATTTTGTAATTTGAGTAAAACTTCGGCCTTCTGGAATTGATATTTATCCATACCCGGTTTCCTTGTTATAGCTTGATTTATTGATTTCAATGCCGCATCATAAAGTTTCATACCCGATAAATACCTCGCCTGCTGATATAGTAATTCCGGATTATTAGGGTATTTTTTCAGTGCTTCGTCCAAAACAGGGAAATTATTCTGGTATCCAGCAGCTAAGGAAGCTTCAGTTTGATTTATTTTAATTTCAAGATCAGAATAGTCGGCATTCTGCCATAATTTCCCCCAGTTAAGATTGTCTTTTAAAGATTGAAATGCTGCATCATTTGCTATTTTACTAACAGGTAATTTGTTTTTAGTTTTGATGTATTCGGAGAGGTTTTCAAATGCCAGGTTCTTGTTTCCAAGCATCGCAAAACATTTGGCTTTTTCGAGATGGAATTCTCCGGAAAAATTGTTCTCAGCCTCCTTATAGAATTCCAATGCTTTTGAAAAATCCTTTATACCAAAATTAATTTCAGCCATTATAACCGGATAAAATTTATCATCAGAAGATTGTGACTGATTTGCAGCTTCCAGCGCCTGGTCATATAATTCAAGATGCACAAGCATACCTGCTTTAATGAGGTTTTTATCCGCTATTTGTGCATAGTTGAGCTGAAATATGCTGACCAAAATTATTGCAATTAAGTTGAATTTCATTTTCTTAATTTATAGTAAATGAAAATTAATACCTTATTCGATAAATGGTTTAGCTCCATCGTCAAAATAGACATGGATGAAACCTGATAGTGTTCTCGTTTCAATTCCTGTTAAACGTGGCTCAAAAATATCGCACATATAATAGTAAATACCGGTTGGAACAAATTTCTTTGAATCTGAATCTCTTCCATCCCAGTTAATATCTGCATTTTCAGTTTTATAAACCAGTTTACCCCATCGATTGAAAATTCTCATATTTACTTGTTTCACATAACCGTTAGGATTGTATGATTTGAAAATATCGTTGTATCCATCTCCATTGGGTGTAAATACATTGGGCAGCTCATAACCGGCACAATTATCAACACAAACCAAAACAGAGGGCAGACTTTCGTTTCCAAAACTGTCAATGGCAGCTACCTGATAGCATGCAGCAAGCGTTTCGGGCGAAATGTGTCTGTAAATAGTATCATTTGCACCCTGAATTTCTGCCAGCAATTGAACATCAGAATTGATCTGATTCTTATAATAAATTTTATATGAACCACATCGTTTGCACAGGAATGGTTGGGATTATTCCAGCTTAATACATTCAGCGAACTATCACATTTGGACTCAACATTTAATACCGGAGGACACGGTTTCATTGTATCAATTGGTGTGGTACATGCAAAATGAGACCAATTCAGATTATCATACCTTGATCCGTTTAATTCCCTGAAACCATAGCTTTTTATCTTATAACAATATTGCTGACCGTTAGCCAGGTTCTGATCAACAAAGACTTCGGTATTGGTAGTGCCGATTGAATCGAAATTTAATGTAAGTAAATTTTGCCGAAAAATTACGTAACTATTATTGAGCCAGGGTACATTTCGGGCAAACTGAATCTGAACCTGATTATCCATTGGCATTAATTCGGGATACATAGTCGATGCAACTTCTGCATTTCCAATTTGAAACCGGTTGCCAGGAGCATTATTGTATAATTCGACCTTGTATAGATAAGGATATACCTCTGTGTTTAAACCTTTATCAATGATGAATGTGTCGAGCAGGTCGGGAGTTTGGTAAGTATTAATTATCTGAAAATCATTACCAAGGAGGTTAGTAGTTCTCGAAATAATATACTCATAAGGTCCCAGGGCAGGGATGGTGTCAAGTTTCAGAGGTTTAGCCCAGGAAACCAATATTTCTCCATCGTTGGTGCCTATTTTTGTGACGCTGGCATTCAGAAGAGATGGGTTGCCGGGAATAAGTGTTGTACAAGCTTCATCGGAAGGGTAGCTCTGAGCTCCGTCGGGGAAGATAGCTACTATCCGGTAACAATAATTAATTCCAAGATTTAATCCTACACCCCTGTTATTATCAATAAATGTTGTAGTTTCTATTCCTCTTACTGTTCCGATAAGTTCATAACCTAGTCCCTGTCGTATTCCTCCTGCACAGCTATCGGTAACATTTGATATTGAAGAAGTACTTCTGTAAATTTCGTATCCACTCACTTTTTCACAGATACTTTTATCCCAACTCAGTGAAATAGTATTGTTACCAGGAACGGCCTGCAGGTTTTCAGGTCCCGGAGCCATAATACGGATATTAAAATTGTCGATGTCTACCAGCTTAAGTTCGGAGTTGTTGTCTTCCGATTTAATAACAACCATATAGGGTTGTTTCCGCACGTGATCGCAGGAAGTTTGCCAGCGAAAAACAGAGGTTACTGAACCTTTTACTGATGGGTTGCTTGTAAATGTTGCAGGCGAATTCTTTAATTCAAAGGGCCCTCCAGTTGCTGTATGGACTATCTTATCCGAATCCTGATCAGTACTGATAATGGTTAACCTTATGGAATCACCTGCAAGAACACACAAATCTTTTAAAGGAGGATTTACAGGCGGATTGTTTTTTGAATTATAAACTTCCACCTGCATATCACGAATTATATTGTTTATTTTAACGCCCTTTCGCCATTCTTCGACATTCATGGCAATATTAAAGATACCCGAATCCATTGGAGCATCCCAAACAAGATCGCCTGTTATTGAGTCTACATAAAGTTTTTTGGAGGCTCTTGGGAAGGTATAATTATCAATAGGTTTTCCATTTTCTTTGGTACAAATGGTTAATTTGTAGGATATACTATCGCCGTCTATATCAAAGGCCGCAGGATTATGAATAAAAGTGCGGCCAATAGCAGCTTTATCAATAGGATAATTCAGTAAAACCGGTGTGTTATTTGTTCCAAGAACAGGGTTAATAACCATAGTTGTTTTAACAGAGAAAATAACATTCACCGAGTTCGGAATATTTACCACGCCAAAGTTGCGGTTGGGATCCTGCATAACAATTTCGTAAGTACCTGGTCCGGGGAAAGTGTGGTTGACCATATAAACATTCTTTCTGTAAAAATCCGGTAATTCGGTTTTGGTTAGTCTTGGAGCGACAGAATAAGTATTATCCCCCCATTGTATTTCCAAAGCGTCCCTGTCGGCAGCACTAAGAGTATAGGTAAAAGTTGTTATGGTAAATTCAAATTCATATTGCGAAATTTGCCGGTAAGTAATTTCTCCGGCTCGGTTATGTGTCGCCTTTGTTGTTAATGCTATCAATAAAAAAAATAATCCGAGTATTGCCCTTTTCATGATTTCTTTTTTATAACTGATGGGTATCCGGGTGAAAGGTAGTTTAATTTCTGCCTTTTTCTCCAAAACACAACCCATCTGATCAGTTGCTAAATTATGATTCCGATTCCGTTGTAATCCCTATATATTTAAATTTATTCTGTAATTATTAAAATTTAAACTGTATCCTTTTTCTTTTCCATCTATGCTAAGTATAACAAGGTTTGTCTGATTTTCAAAAACATCCAGCAGAAGTCCATTATCTATTTGTATGGATTTGACTTTTCCCTTAATTGGTGCAGTAAAAAAAAGTTTGATACCATCATCTTCAATTTCGTATTTTTTAAAAACCAGTGGAATAGCGGTTTTATTATTGATCTTTAGTGAAAACATTTTACTGAAGTATTGATTCACATAATTTTCCCACTCGGGATGAATAGAATCTTTACCCAGGTTTAGCTGAATATTGTAATTGTGAATAAAAGCCAGTTCAAAATCATCAGTGAATGCTTTAACTGACATTTCTGCTGTTTTTCCTTTGGATGTATATTCGAAATTAAGAATTGAAACATGCACCGGATGCAGGAAAGTAAATGTTTTTAGAAATAATATTATCAGCAGTGATTTCACCGGGTAAAAATTATCGATTTTGTTACAAATTTAAAATTATTTACATTGTCATCAGGCAATATTCACGATTATTAACAATAAAGAAGATGGATTGGATCACTGAAATTAAAGAATTTTCAATTTTTCTCAAGTTGGAAAAATCTGTTTCGCCCAATACACTCTCCGCT
>JAAUTT010000104.1 GCA_012031335.1 Bacteroidales bacterium
CGTGCCATAAAACCTTGTGATGAAGCAATTAAATACCTGAAAATTAAAAAAAATGATCCGCTGTTAAGTATAAATTTCAAATTTTTAACAAACCGGTCGGAGCTAAGTATTTACAGCACCATTTATTGTGATACCTCGCGATATTCGGTAGGGAATATTATTTAACTTGCAAAGCAAAAGTTAAAATTATGAATTACTCCTCTGAAATTCTGAAGTGTGCCAAAGATATTTTCGACTATTTATATCTTAAAGAAGAGCCTCAAAAAGCAGATGCCATTATAGGTTTCGGTCATTTTGATTTCAAAATACCAAGGCAGTGTGCCAGTTTGTATTTGCAACGATTTGCTTCCAAAATAATATTTACAGGCGGAGTTGGTGCTGGTAGTGCCGACTTCAGATATCCCGAAGCCAAGGAATTCCGGCTTTTGTTAAACCGCGAATTCCCTCAAATTCCGGATTTGGATATCATTACCGAAGAAAACTCGACAAATACTGGCGAAAACCTTCGTTTTACACAACAGTTACTTCAAAATCAAAATCCGGACTTCACCTTCCTTTCAGGTATTAAAAAAGTTTTAAAAGTTTCCAATGCATATCGGCAACGACGTGCATATCTTACCTTTAAAAAAATATATCCTCAGATTGAAATAATAAACACGCCGGCAGCAACAAGCTTTGAAACGGAATTTGAACTCTACCGGTCTAAAAATCAGGATTTGGTAAGGCATCTTACAGGAGAAACAGAAAGAATGATCCGGTATCCCGCACTGGATTTTATTGTTCCAAACGAAATACCGGACCAAGTACTCAAAGCATATGGGAAAATAAAGGATATTGCACCAAAATATAACTAATCCTTTATCTTAGAAATTCCATTTAACAGCTATTGTAGGGTATACTTGTACATCCTCTTCACCGAAAACAAAATTCCTGCTTATTTCAACTTCGGCACCAATTGAAAAGGATCTGTTAAGGCTATACCATAATTGAGGTTCTGTCAGGAAAATCATCTGTTTGCCATCACGGGTACCCGAAGAATTAAAATTATCCGTACTCCATAAATCCACAAAACCGCTAAACATAAATTTTTTCAGAAAAGGCACATTCCATACCCCTGTCCATTGAAAATCGGCTCCCTGAGTATTCCCGCTAATATAATTATATGTTGCATAGGTACTAAACGCAGCATTACCTATCATAAACGGATAATTTACCCCGATGAGCCATATGTGGTTGATACCACCGCCACCAAAGGCATCGTCCAGAAAGAGACCTCCGTTATATTCAAGATGAAGCTGCAGAGGAAAGTTCTTTGAGATATTCAGTTCACGTGCAATTTCCCAGTAAGCTGCGCGAATACTACCCTTATCGGTTCTATAATCCATATCCACAAACCAAAAGGTCGATCCAAGGCTGTCGGGTTTAAACATTTCGAGTGTGGTAGTAAAAAAACCATAATTGGTACCCTTGGAATAATTATTTCGACCCAGGTCGTAATGAAGCTGAAGGTTTTGAGCATTTATGAGCACCGGTGCTAACAATAACAAGAATAGTAAAAGCTTTTTCATGATGTTTATTTTATTTGGGGGGCAAATATATTACTTTTTGAATAATTAGGTTTAAAACATAAAAAACGCCGAGGCCGCTGTTGAAACAAGAATGAATATTCGGTAAGCCCTTTCGGGAATTACCTTCACAAGTTTAAAACCCAGGAAGGCTCCGGCAGCGATGGCAGGTATCATCCAAAGATTCAGTAAAAGCGTGGGGAAAGTTATATTTTTCCAGAATACTATTTGAAGAGGTACTTTCGTATAGTTTATTATAAGGAAAAACCAGGCACCGGTGCCAATAAAAATATTTTTGGGTAAACGTGCCGAAAGCAGATAAATAGCCATTAGAGGACCAGCCGCATTCCCAATCATTGTAGAGAACCCGGCACCGAAACCAAACAAGGCCGAAAACCACCAGGCGGAAGGCACTTCCTCAGATTTTCGGAAATAGTCCTGCCAAACCATAATCGCCAGGCTAATCAGCACCATCAGACCAATCATCATTTTAAAATCATGATCCGAAATATTGGTACCAACAAAAAGGGCCGCAACCAATCCTGCCAGTGTCCATGGCATGAGTTTAAAAATATGCTTCCAGTCGGCATGCATGGTAATAAAAAACAGCAAAAAGGTCGGCGATACAAAGCATAGGAAGAACGATTCCCGTAGAAGCTTTTCCACCAAATACAGCAGCCATGATGGGGACAATAATCATTCCCGTTCCGGAAAGTCCGGTTTTACCCATGCCAATCAGGACCGCACATAAAATGGTCAGTAGCCAAACCCAGATACTTAAATCAGCGAGTTCCATAAATTAAAAAGGCGCAAGGTAAGATCAAATGCTAACCCTCCAAAGAAAAAAACCGCACAACCAAAGATTGTGCGGCTAACCCTAAATAACCAATTAACCAAAATCCCTAACTTTTAATCTTTATCTTATCTTTTATGGTAATTCCCTTCTTAATTTCGATGTTGATACCATCGGACAATCCTGTCTGGACATATTTTTTCTCAAATGTCTGGGGTTTTGTTTCAACTTCCACATAAGCCGAATCGCCTTTGTATTGAAGCAAACCTTCTTCAATAACCATAACCTTATCACGACGGTCGAGCACTATATCGGCATTGGCGCTGTAGCCCGAACGGATAAACTTGCCTTCTTTCAATTTAACTTTGGCTTTGATTTCGAACTGAATAGCGCCATTCTCTTCCTTCCCTTTTGGAGAAATATATTCGAGTTCGGCATTGAAGGTATCGGCTTCGATTGCACCAATGGAAAGAGAAAGGTTCATACCCTGGTGAATTTTACCCACTTCTGTTTCGTCTACCTTACCCTCGAAAATCATTTCGCCCATATCGGCAACTATCGCTATGGTGGTACCTTCGTTAAAGTTATTGCTTTCAATCACCGACTTACCCTCTTCCACAGGCACATCGAGTACCATGCCATCGATGGTTGACCGTACAAGAGTATTGGTAACCTGTCCTGCTTTTTTCAAAGCCCCTTCGCGAATAAGCTGAAGGTTATTTTCGGCAGCTTCCAACTCCTCTTTGGCATTATTAAAACCCAGCAAGGTTTTCTGGTATTCGGCTTCCGGAATAACTCCCTGATCGTATAATTTTTTCTGACGCTCGAATACAATCTCATTATCCTCGAGACTAATCTGTGCCTTTTTTACGCGCGATTCAGCATTGTTGAGATTTACCATATCGGGAATGATCTTAATTTTCGCTATTAAATCACCTTTCCGGACCATTTTCCCAGCTTCGAGATAGATTTCTTCGATAATACCCGATACTTTGGGCTTTATTTCTATTTCCTTGCGGGGAACCACTTTTCCTGTAGCAACAGTTTTCTTCACCACATTGCTGACAAAGGGAGTTTTGGTCTGAAAACCACCTGTTTTGGTTTCGATTTCTGATATAAAAAGAAGATTGTGTATCCGAACAATCCAAGGAATATCACCCCAACCAGTATTTTAAAAGTCTTTTTCATAAAATTAACATTATTGCGAATTACATTTTTCTTTGATAGTTTATCTTATTCATATCGAAGCGCTTCGATAGGTTTAACATTTATTGCTCTTTTTGCAGGGATAAAGCCAGCAATAGCACCACACACAATAAGTATGATCAATGCCGACATAGCAACACTAAAATCGACTTCGGGGCGGGTAAACATAACATTACTGCCAGCTTCCTGCGATTTCATGAGTAGCATATTGATTCCCTCAACAACCCCAACCCCCAACAGCAAGCCGATATATCCGGCTACAGATGTTAAGAATACACTTTCGGAAATAATTTGCGATATGATATTAAAAGGTGTTGCACCAAGAGCTCTTTGAATGCCAATTTCTTTGGTTCTTTCTTTAACAATAATGAGCATAATATTGCTTACCCCAATTACACCTGCGAGTAAAGTACCAATACCTACAATCCAGATGAGCGCTTTAATTCCAAGAAATAGCTTTCCAATTTTTTTAAACTGTTTTTCAACATTATCCGAACCAATAGCTTCGTTATCTTCAGGAGCAATGGAATGTCTTTTCTTCAATATGGTTTTAGCTTTTTCTTCTACCAGCGTAACGGAAGTATTTCCCCGTGAGGTAATTGCAAACCATCCTACCTGATCGCCAAAGTTATAAACCTGCTGAAGAGTAGTTAAGGGCATTTCGATGGTTGTTTCCTGCCACTCGGCCCATCCACCATTATGTTGCGATTTGTAAACACCAACAACCATAAAATAAACTCCGCGAACCTGAATATATTCGCCCAGCGGGTTTCATCCTTTTCGAAAGAAGATCGGCAACACGCGACCCGATCACCACAATTTTCCGGTGTCTTTCAACATCTTCAGGGTTGATATACCTACCTTTGAGAATCGTTACCGGGTCAATTTTATTGAATTCGGGTACATCTCCAAAGATATTAAAGGCACCGGTTTTCAATCCTCTAACCACATTATTTTGTCCTTCGCTCTGCCAGAAACGTGCCTGTAAACGTGGAGCAATATTTTCGATTTCGGGAATCTGTTCTTTTAATACCTTGGTATCGCTATTTGTAAAGTTGTAAAAACGTCCTTTTTTAAATCCTTTATAAGGTACAGTGGTATTTTGCGACCACAGGAAAACACTGTTGGTGGCAAAGCCTCCCATTCCATCGTAAACGCCATTTTCCAAGCCTTTTCCCGAGCCCAGCATAATCACCAGCATAAATATACCCCAGAAAACGCCAAAAGCTGTGAGTGCGGTTCTTAATTTATTTTTCTTTAGTGCAGAAATTATTTCCTGCCATCTGTCGCGATCAAACATGACTTAATCTGATTTAACTGGTTAATTATTATTCATCTCGTAAAGCATCTACGGGTCGTATTTTCGAAGCTCTGAGTGCCGGGAACAATCCTGCGATAGCACCTGACACAATGAGCAGTAATGTAGCTCTAACCGCTATCCCAAAATCGGCCGAAGGATTAAGGAAATAGGAATCAGGCGAACTGAACTGTGGAGATAATAACTCAAGTAAACCTACGCCAAGGGCCAGTCCTACGTATCCGGCAAAACTCATGATAAGTATAGATTCAAGGAGAATAAGTCCTATGATAGAGCCTGGTGTGGCTCCTATGGATTTCCGGATACCAATTTCTTTAGTACGCTCCTTAACAACAATAATCATAATATTGCTAACGCCAACAATACCGGCAATAATGGTACCTATTCCAATTACCCAAATGAAAAGCCGGATACCGGAAAATAAGCTCTGAATTCGCTGATATTCCTGAACATTGTTGCGAACCCAGATAGCTCTTTTGTCGTCCTTGCTGAATTTATGTTTAGCTGCAAACGATGCCCTGATTACTTCTTCGGCTTTCTGGCTTTCTTCAACAGTCATCTCCTTTGTAGTAAAGGCGACCGTAAATAGTTTGTTACCACCATTAAAAAACCATTTGAGCTGTAGAAATCGGAATGTAAACCCGCCGGTTATCACGGTCGTTTTTATCGGTAAAAACCCCTACCACCTGAAAGGGAACGCCCTTCACCTTTACAAACTCGCCTAAACCCTTTCCGGTCTTAAAAAGTTCCTGTTTAACTATGGAACTTATGATAACAACTTTACTTTTTTCAGATATATCGCGGTTTGTAATAAACCGTCCTTCTAAAATCGTAACTTCTTCAAGCTCCTTGGTACCAGGATGAACTGGCGAAGCTTCGAAAGAACCATATTGATTTTTATAAGAAATTATGGACGCTCCGATACCCGAACGTCCGGAAAAATTTTCGCCCTTATCACTAAGAATGGTGCGTGTACGATCGTAGTCATCGTTTGTAAACTTAATGTTACGTCCTACTTTCATGCCCTGGTAGGCAATCGAAGTTTGGCCCTGATATATCCATATGCTGTTAATGGCATCGCCTTCAAAGTCTTTTTTTATACCATTTTCGAGACCAACACCAGAACCAAGTAGCACTACAAGCATAAAAATTCCCCAGGCAACGCTAAAACCTGTAAGAATTGTACGCAGCTTATTCTTTTGAATGGTGCTGAAAATCTCCTGCCATTTATCTAAATCGAACATGTTTGAAATTAGTTTTAAGTTGTAATAATCATGTTCTATTACACCGTCGCGGAGGCGGATAACACGCTGCGTGCGATCGGCAATATCTTTTTCATGCGTAACAATAACAATTGTAATTCCTGTTCTATTTATTTCCTGAAGAAAATCCATAACCTCGAGAGAAGTAACCGAATCAAGTGCTCCTGTTGGCTCATCGGCAAGAATAACTTTGGGCTTACAAATAAGGGAACGGGCAATGGCAACACGTTGTTTCTGACCACCACTCAGCTCGTTGGGCATATGATGCGCCCATTCTCTCAGCCCCATTCGCTCAAGATATTCCATGGCAATTTTGTTACGCTGCTTACGGCTTACTTTTTGATAATAAAGCGGTAATGCAACGTTTTCAAGGGCATTTTTAAATGATATAAGGTTAAAACTCTGGAATACAAAACCAAGATACTGGTTCCGATAGTAAGCTGCCTTTTGTTCGCTCAGATTACTCATAAGTGTACCATTCAGGTGGTATTCTCCCGAATCGTAGGCATCGAGAATTCCAAGTATATTTAAAAGTGTGGATTTACCCGACCCTGAAGCTCCCATAATCGAAACTAATTCACCTTCTTTGATATTCAAATCGATGCCCTTTAAAACATGAAGCTTAGTGTTTCCTGTATCGTACGATTTGTTTACCTTCTGTATATTAATCATAAAATCGCTTAAATTAATTGGACCAGGATGAAATTGACAATTACTATGCCACTGGAAATTATCTAACTATATAACAGGTACATATCAAAATCTGATAAAGTAATAATATGTTCGCTATCGTACCATTACATGTTCAGTTTCGAACAACCATATGGGTTATAAAAAAAGGCCTCAGGGATAATTTCCCTGAGGCCTTTCAAATTAACTGAATGAATATTTAGTTCTGAGGAGGTCCCTGCTGAGTGTCCTTTTCAATATTTAAAAGTTCAATATCGAAAATAAGAGCTTCATTAGGTTTTAAAGGACTACCACGGCCAACTCGTTCGCCATAACCTAATTCGGCAGGTACAAAAAGTTTCCATTTTGAACCAACACGCATTTTAAGAAGCGCCTCGGTCCAACCTGGAATAACCTGAGTAACTTTAAACTTAGCTGGTTCAGCACCAACTGATGATTCAACTTTTTCGCCATTAATATGGTATAGCGTATAATGAGTGGTTACAAGACTTGAAGAATCAGGCATCGGACCAGTTCCTTCCTTTACCACCTGATATTGCAAACCGGTTGGTGTTGTTTGCACTCCAGGTTTGGTTTTATTTTTGGCCATAAATTCCTGACCCTCTTTCAGGTTTTTTTCAGATACACGTTTCTGCAATCTCATAAATAACATATTCAACTGCATACTTAATTCCTCATCGCTAATTTTAAGCGAGTCCTTATTAAAAGCTTCGTTTAAACCTTTTGCTAAAGCATCTACATTTAATGAACTTAATTCTCCTCCTGATTTTAATTGCTTACCGTAATGAATCCCGATTAAATAGCTGATAGAATCAGTTTCTGTCGAAATCTTTACATTGTAATTGGGCTTGTTGCAAGCGGTAAGAATAAATGTCAATAAACCTGCTACTACTAATAATTGTTTCATTCTGTTCATTTGTTTTTCTTATTGAGTTGTTTTAGAATTTTAGTTATTGGGTACTTCATTTTCATCAGCATTCGTATCGATGGAAATCAGTTCAACTTCAAATATTAAGGCAGAATTTGGTCCGATAGGACTTCCCTGCATGGAGTTTTCGCCATATGCCAGGGTTGAAGGTACGTATACCATCCATTTTGCGCCCGGTTTCATGAGTTGAAGAGCCTCTTTCCAGCCCTCAATTACATCGCTCACACCAAATTGTGCAGGTTCACCGCGATCGTATGAGCTGTCGAATTGTTTTCCGTCAATTAAAGAACCTTTATAATGCACTGTAACACGACTTTCGGCTTTGGGAGATTCTCCCGAACCTTCTTTAATAATTTTATACTGCAGGCCGCTGGGAAGTTCAACTACTCCGGGCTCCTTCTTATTCTTTTCCAAAAAAGCTTTTCCATCAGTAAGATTTTTTCTCTGCTTTTTTCTTTTCCATACCGGTAACTGCCTTCTGAACCAGTTCATTTGCCTGTTCAGGTTTCATCAGGGTATCCTGAGCCAAAAGGGCATCTTCAATAGCACGGGAGAATACTTTAATATTCAGGTCTTTAAATCCATAATTATGCAAACTCGACCCAAAAAGGGTTCCAATGGCATAACTGACGCTATCCTGACTTGTTTCCAGTTTTACCGGCTTCTGTTTCTTTTTCTGAGCGTTAACTGTTAAAGTCGAAATCCCTATAACAATACCAGTAATAATTATTGTTCTTAATTTTATCATAAATTATTTTGTTAGTGTATTATAAATCTGATTATTACCATACTTGTATAATAAAATTCATACTACAAATTTTAAAGGCGCTAATATACGCCTTTTATAAATATGGCATTATAAATATTATTATTTGGAACTTATATAAAAGATTAATTATTGGAGGTGCTAACATACTGATTATTTTGTGTTCTGAGTTTCATCAGTTGCTTTTTCAGGATTATAATTTTTAAAGCATTCGAGAATTCTTTCGGCAATATCAATTTCGGCAGAAGCCACAATAAAAGACTCCGGAATATTACAGAATTTAATAAATTTCTCAAGTTCAAGATCCTTCAAGCCGGTAAGTCCTGAAACAATTTCGGGACTAAATTTATGTTTGTACGAAGCAACAATTTTATCCTTTTCCTCTTCCCTGGCCAGTTTTCTAAGAGACTTTCCTTCTTTGCTCAGTAACATATAAACTGCTGTTACAGGACTTCCCAATGGAATACTGGCCTGAGGTTTCAATACCACAATTTTTTCGTTAAATCCCAGGTAGGGGTTTATCTTTTCTTTTGCTTCAGGAAGCGGGGTATTGATTACCTTATATTTAAATTGCTGGTAAGTACCAAAGCCTTCAATATTTACAGTTTTCAATTCATACGCATGTTCGGCAAGTTCAATGGTTTGAAACCTGGCAATTGTTCCGGGAGCAACAACCAATTCCTTATGTAGGTATCCAATTCGGGAATATACCATGGTATCGCCGATGTCTGAATATATTTTGAAATATCCAAGGGAATCGGTATATGTAGATTCTCCGGATGTTTGAATTAAAGATCATACAAAAGCTCACAGGAGCTTTTGTGGCAACATTAACAACACGTCCCCATCAGTTGCGTTTTCCTTTGCTGTGCTTCAATTTTAGGAGTAAAAATGAAAAAAAGAAAAATCAGCGGAAATACTAATTCAAATTTATGTTTTTCGGATGGTTCATAAATTGTTTAACAGGGATACCACACATAAGTAAGCTGATTTGAATTTTCAAATCCAAATGTTGGGCAATTACAAGACTTTAATTTGCGGGGACCTTCGTTAACCTTGGGAGC
>JAAUTT010000105.1 GCA_012031335.1 Bacteroidales bacterium
GGACACGGGAGCAACCACTTGCGAGCCTTACTGGTGCGCGTGATGCAGTTCGTGCTTTGAAAGCCAAAAATTTGGCCAAAGAACCCATAAACATCATTGTGATGGACGGCACTTATTATATGTCGGAACCCTTGCTTTTAAATGATTTTGATTCATCCGACCCGTCATTGCAAATTACTTTTAAAGCCGAAGAGGGTGCTAAACCCGTTTTTATAGGCGGAAAAGAGATAACCGGCTGGACCAAGGTGAATGAACACCTCTGGAGGACCAATATCAAGGAAGTGCAACTGTATGGCTGGAAATTCGAACAGCTTTATATCAACGGCAAGAGAGCCACAAGGGCAAAATCGCCCAACAAAGGTTTTTATTTCCTGAAGCATGTAAGGGAAACTGTTATGGATAAGGGAAAAGGTCGGGTCGCCAACCTGGCAGTTCAGCGCCTGGGGCTTTTTCCGGAAGATGCAAAATGCCTCAATAATTTTACCAAAGATGATTTTAACGATGCTGTAATTACCCTGTACCATAAATGGGACAACACCCGTAAACGCATTTCGAATTACGATAAAGACAGTACCGCTGTTTTTACCACGGGCGGCGGCATGAAGCCCTGGAATTCGCTCGACCAGCAAACCCGGTATACCATCGAAAATTATCGTGCTGCCCTGGATACCGCCGGTGAGTGGTTTCTCGAAAGTAACGGCGACTTGTTTTACATGCCTTTACCAGGCGAAACTCCCGAAACGGTTGAGGCTTTTGCTCCAACATTGGGTAATTTTATAATCATTGAAGGAAGTGAGAAAAAACCTATGGAAAATATTCGCTTCGAAAACCTCAGTTTTAAAGTGGCAGGTTACCGGATGCCTCTTTGGGGTAATGAAGCTGCCCAGGCGGCCGCTCCCATTGTAGCTGTGGTAATGGCCGATTATGCCCAAAATATAGAATTTAACGGATGCGAAATTGCCCATACCGGCAGCAATGCCATCTGGTTTCGGAAAGCCTGCTCCAACTGTACAATTAAAACCTGCTATTTTCATGATTTGGGTGCCGGAGGGGTTAAAATTGGCGATATTGCCATTCCATCCGACGAAAAAGATCTCACTAAATTTATTACGGTGGATAATAACATCATCCAAGATGGTGGTTATGTTTTCCCCTGTGCCGTAGGAGTTACCATATTCCAGTCGTCCGACAATACCATTACCCACAACGAAATTGCCAATTTCCGTTATTCGGGAGTTTCAGTGGGTTGGGTCTGGGGCTATTCGTACAGTCCTTCGAAACGAAATAAAATTGAATTTAACCACATTCACCACCTGGGTTGGGGTGAACTATGTGATATGGGAGGCGTTTACTGTCTTGGCGAAGCACAGGGAACCACAGTAAACAACAATGTGATTCACCATGTTTTCTCGTTCGACTATGGCGGCTGGGGCTTGTACACCGACGAAGGCTCCACCGGAGTGGTAATGGAAAACAACCTGGTATATGCCTGCAAGAATTCAGGTTTTCACCAGCATTACGGCAAAGAGAATTTTATCCGTAACAATATTTTTGCAGCCAATATCAAAGGCCAGCTTCAGGCAACCAGAGTAGAGCCGCACCTGTCGTTTACATTCACAAACAACATTGTTTGGTTCAATTCCGGAGATCTCACCGTTAACAACTGGCCAAAATCAATATCAATTCCGATAAAAACTGCTATTGGGATACCCGATCCAAGGACCTGAAATTTGGTAAAATCAACCTCAATGAATGGCAGAAAAGTGGCAAAGATGTTCATTCCATCATCGCCGATCCGGGATTCATCAATCCGGCCGCATTCGACTTTCGGTTTAAAAAAGCATCTTTGCTAAAAAAGATTGGCTTTGTACCTTTCGATTATTCCAAGGCGGGTGTTTACGGAAATGTTGATTGGATGAATATGGCCCGTTTCGATGAAAATATTGCCCGCCAGTACGATGAAGCTGTAGCTAAAATCAAATAAAATGAAAGCTCTTTTTATTTCATTACTAATTCTGGCAAATGGTATTTGCCACAGTTTCGCTCAAGTTGAAAAAATAAACTTCAGGAACTGGGAAAACTGCTATCGCCTCAAAATGAGAAATGCGAAGTGATCATCAATGCCTCTGCCGGAGGAAAAGTGATCTGGTATGCCCTGAACGGTAAAAACGTGATTTACGAAAATCTTCAGCAGAATGGGAAATTGCTGAAAGACTGGCAACAAAGCTCTTTCGATCCCGATGGCGGTCGTTTCGACTACGGCCCTGAAAGGGTAACGCAACCTATACATACGCTCACTTGGATGGGATCCTGGAATGCAGAAATTGTGGACAATAACACCATAAAACTGACATCGGAGCCTGATATAAAACTTGGACTGAAATCGACCAGGGAGTTTTGCCTTCATCCCGATTCAGCTAAGCTTACCATAAAATTATTGGCCACCAATGTTTCCGAAAAAACCCTCGTACGTCATTTCTGGAGCCGCACCCTTGTGAAACCTGGAGGAGAACTTTTTTTACCTCTGAACTATAAAACCACTGTTGATAAGGGCTGGAGAAGATTTCTCTGGAACCCCGACAGGATGGACAGCATACCGCAACCCGATGAAAGAATGAAAATTGAATACGGAAAGTTGATGTTTCAGGCAGTTGGTTCCACTATCAAAGCGGGAACCTATGCCATGGATGGCTGGATGGGCTATCGGATTGACGGGATGATATTCAAAAAAACCTTTCCTACCTATCCTTCCGGTGATTATTCGGGGAGCGAACACCTTACCACCATTTTTTATAGCAATGGCAAATTTATCGAACTGGAACCTTGCAGCCCCACTTACAACCTAAAACCAGGACAAACCATTTGGTTTACCGAAAAATGGGAGTTGACAGAGGAATTACCCTGAACAGAATTACAAACATTTATTTACTTTTGATGAGCATTCATCAACCGGTAACCTTAACATTATGTGCAAACCGATTTTTCAGGCAGTTTTCATATGTTCCCTCTTAGCCCTTTTTTCATGTTCCGGTAACCCTGAAGCCAATAACCAGGACAGCAGCAAGGTACAGGATACTGTGCAGGTTTCCGGCCCAAAAGAACTGCCTGCTGCCGAAATGATTTCCTTTCCCGGTGGAACGTTCAGCATGGGCTCGAACGATGGGCTTCCACAGGAAAAACCTGCTCATCAGGTAACGGTCAAACCTTTCCGAATTGATAAACACCCTGTTACTGTTAAAGAGTTCAGAAAGTTTGTGAAAGCAACCGGTTATAAAACTGATGCTGACAATTTCGGTAATTCTGGAGTTTTCAGCTTCGAAACATATGGCTGGGAACTGAAAAACGGTGTAAACTGGGAGTACCCCTTGGGAAGAACCAATCCTGTTGCCGAAGATAATCACCTGTTACGCATGTTAGCTGGAGAGATGCCGAAGCTTACGCCCGCTGGGCCGGAAAGCGCCTGCCAACCGAAGCCGAATGGGAATATGCAGCTCGCTGCGGTGGAAAAGCCAATTTAAAATACAGTTGGGGTAACGAGCTGATTGTAAACGGAAAATATAAAGCAAACGTTTGGCAGGGCAGCGACTTGTCGGCGCCTCAGGGTGCCGATGGTTTTAAGTTTACATCGCCGGTGGGCTTTTTGGGGGAAAATGCGTGCGGACTTACCGATATGGGCGGAAATGTTTGGAATTGGTGCTCCGACCAGTTTTTACCATATCCGGGCAATACCACTCCTTCGAATAACGACCACGAACTCCGGGTGATCCGCGGGGGCTCTTTCTTTTTTGATGATTATGGTGATAAAAGTTACACAGTGTCATTCCGTGGTTCAAATACCCGCGAAACATCCCTGTTTAATTTGGGATTCAGATGTGCTGCCGAAAATTAAAACTGAGGTCAATCAGAAAATAATTTAAAAAGATACTATCTAAAAGCAAAAACTATGATCCGGTTTCTACTACTTTCCATTTTTATATTCAGCGGAATAACAACATTCTCCCAGGTTACCTTCCGTGAAAATATCCTTAGCATGGAAAATGAACTCATGCTTCAAAAAATAAGTTTTCAGAAAGGCTCTATTAAACTCATGTCCATTTTCTCGAAAACTAAAAACACCGAACTACTCGCAGGTCAGTCATCACCCTGGTTTGAATTTGTAGTTAACGGACAGCTAATCACCTCCGACCAGCCAGTCTGGAAATTCGTAAGCTTTTCAACACGCAAAATGAATAATGGCGGAACCGAAGCCATTGTAACTGTTCAAAATACAAAAAATGCAAAAGGCCTTCAGGTTGAAATACTTCGGCAAATTTTCCCCAATTCTGCTCTGATCCGCGAAAAACTTACGCTGAAAAACCTGGGGAAAGCTCCGCTGGCATTGAAAAAACTCAATGGGAAGCTTCATTTTATATTTCCACGTTATTCACTCAGGGAAACCGGAAACATCCATACGCTTACTGAAACACGCATCGCTACCTTCAATAAAGAAGTGGTCGAGAATTACAACCCCGCTTTAACATGGGATGACCGCACCCACGATTTTAACCTGGCTCATTGCCACATGTTTCACCCCGATATCATGAAAAAAGACTTACCGCTAATTCCGGATTTTCAGTAAAAGGTCCTTTCATAACCTATCAAACCCCCTCCTACTCCTGGCTTATGGCTTACGAGCATGCCTCGCAGGATAAAAACTACGGCAGCGAATTTGGCAATGCCGTTAAAAAAACTTCGGTAGCAGGCATTGATGCCGATCAGGGCGTTACAGGAGCATCGGGCATTGTGGAAAAGGAAGATGATTTTTGGTTTCTTTCCCTTTCGGGTGAAAGAAAAAACAATGCTTCCGACCTGTTCGTGGAAATCAGAAAAGGCGGCTACCTCGATGGCGAAGCGATTACAACAACCAAGCCCTACGAAACCGTTTGGGCAGCTTCGGCATTCTTTTTTCAGCCCGAAGAAGAAAAGGCAATAGTTCACAATTATTTGTGGAATCAGATTACAGAAAACCGTGCTTCACGCAAAAGTCATTTCTACTACAACACCTGGGGCATGCAGCGCGATGCCAATAACAAAACCGGCTTGCGCGATATTTTTACTGAAACCCGTATTCTGGAAGAAATTCGCTACGCAGCGGAGCTCAATGTCGATTTATTTGTACTTGATGACGGCTGGGAAGAAACTATGGGCGTCTGGCGACCTCATTCCAAAAGGCTTCCCAACGGATTGTCCCCGCTTGTAACCGAGATGAAAAACCGAAATATCATTCCCGGCATCTGGCTTTCGCCAATGGGAGTAGATTCATTGGCCGAAAGGTTTAAAAGTCATCCTGAATGGGTGCTGAGAGATGTGCATGGCAAACCCATTCGTGCACAGTGGGGTTTTCCGGCTTTCGACTTTGTAAGCGGTTTTTACGATTTATTCGTGGCCGACTGCAAAAAGCTTGTCGATGATGGGATCCGCTTTTTTAAATGGGATGCTATCAACACTTTTAACAGTACCCTCCCCAATCTGCACCATGGAAGCAGTGCTTATTCCAAAGAAGAAATCCGCGACCGTTATGGATATTTGCTGCCTTTTTATGTAACCCGTGCCATGAAGGAACTGAGAGAATACAATCCGGAGGTGGTGGTTGAAATTGACCTGACCGAAAAAGAACGGTGTGTGATTGGTTTAATGCCTTTGCAGGAAGGGAAGTTGTTCTGGATGAATAATGGCGCATCGGCGTATAACGATTACAGCACCCTTCGCACCAAATCCATGCGCACAGTGATTAACGAATACGCCGGAATTATTCCAACAGAGCTGTTTACCCAGGCAGTTTATCCGCATCATGTACGACCCTTCGATGCCCAGCGGTACCATGTAAATACCACCCTGGTTGCAGGTCGCGGTTTTTGGGGAAATCTCCAGTCCATGTCACATCCTCAACGCCTCAGGGCAGGCGAAATGCTTGCGAAGAGTAAACGGGTGCTTCCTTATATCACTGCATTGCCAATGGAAGTAAAGGGAAAAATCGGCTCTTCTCCCGAAATCTACACCCATGTAAATCGCGAAAAAGGAGCCGGACAGGTAATTGCGTTCAGCGGATCGGCCATCAATTATACGCACACTGTTGAACTTAATACCGATAGTTGTCTGGCGGTTTTAAACCACGCCTATAAATTCAACCGCAATACGCTCGAAATTCCATTTCAGTTTACTACACCCGATGCTTCGCGCGAAGCTTTTATTATTCCGAATCATGGCAGAAATATCAGCATAATTGAGTCTTCCGCCTGGCTGAGAAATGTATCTCTGAACGGAAATTCACTCGAGATTGAAGCTGGGGTAGATGGTGAATCGGTGATAGTATTCCCCATTGAGACAGGAGAATTTAAAATAAATATCCCAACTTCCGAATATCAGTTGAAAACAGAAAACAACCGGAAATATGTGGTGTTAAAATTGGCCGCAGGAAAGAAGGTTATTGTAAGTTGGTGATAGGGACTACTGAATTTTAATTTGAACCTTTCTCTTTAATATTCTAATATTTAATTATTTATGCTTATTTTTGTAAAAATTATCATTAATGAATATTAGCTTAAATAATAAGACTGTCACATTGAGGGACAATCTTTTTTGGGATATTCCGAAAGATAAAATTGATCCCTTGAAGAATGCTCCTCTTATAGTTGAGAGGGTGCTGACCCGGGGTGACAAAAATGAATTTGCTGATGTCGTTAATTTTTACGGTGAGAATTTTTTTATCAATATCGCCATGAAATTAAAAACCCTCGACAGAAAAACTGTAAATTTTTTATCAGCCGTTTTCCGGATTAAAAAGGAAAGTTTTACATGCTACAACAACAGATAGTAGATCCTTCTACTTTTGAATTAATTCAGCGTTTACAAGAAAAGGAGTATTTGAGGGATTTTCTCCTGGTTGGAGGTACAGCATTAGCGCTGCAAATCGGACATCGTAAATCGGTTGACATCGACCTGTTTACGACTCAGGATTTTGACTCTAACGTATTAATAGAGCGGTTGGAAAGTGATTTTCCATTCTATATGGATAGTCAAGGCCATAATACTGCTACCGGATCAATAAAAGGTGTTAAAATTGATCTGATGGCTCATAAATACCCGTTATTAGCAGAACCAATCACAGATCAGGAAATAAGGTTAGCTCCCTTGCCGGATATTGCCGCAATGAAATTAAATGCAATTTCAGGAAATGGAACAAGGGTAAAAGACTTTATAGATGTATATTTTCTGTTAACCATTTACTCTGTCGCCGATATGATTCGTGCATATGAGCAAAAATACTCAACCCGAAGTTCGTATCATGCCTTAAAGAGTCTCAATTATTTTGATGAAGTGAGATTAGATGACTGGCCCGATATGATGGGTAATAAACTTACCTGGAAAACCGTGAAGACAAAAATCGAAAAAGAAGTAGTTAAATATTCAAGATCGTTATTACACAAGAAAAGCGAATAACACATAAAAAAACCTCCGATTCCACTGGAAACCGGAGGTTTTCACTTTATTTCAGGTTTAGATTACAGGCTATTTGCAATCAAATCGCCTACTTCCTTCGTGCCCATGCCCATTTGTCCGGCATTCAGGCTCTTGATTTTCTTGGTACCTAATGCATCGCTTACAGCTTTTTCAATCGCTTTGGCAGCTTCGGCTTCACCTAATGTTTCGAGCATTAAACCACCGGCGCAGATTGCGGCAAGCGGATTTATCACATTCTGTCCTGTATACTTCGGAGCAGAACCACCCATTGGCTCAAACATCGAAACGCCTTGTGGATTGATATTTCCACCGGCAGCAATACCCAAACCACCCTGGATCATGGCAGCTAAGTCGTTATGATGTCGCCAAAGAGGTTTTCGGTAACGATTACATCATAAAACTCTGGCGATTTCACGAACCACATGGTAGCGGCATCAACATGGTTGTAATCCTGTTTGATATCCGGAAAATCCTTGTTTCCAACTTCCTTGTGCGTACGCACCCAGAGGTCGCCTGCATAAGTTAACACATTGTTTTTGTGAACAAGAGTCAGTTGTTTTCTCTTGTTGCGTTTACGGGTATATTCGTAGGCATAGCGGATACAACGTTCCACTACCGGACGTGAATACACCATTACCTGGGTGGCAACTTCGTTGGGTGTTCCAACCTGAACAGCGCCACCAACACCTGTGTAAATACCGCCAGTATTTTCGCGGATAACAACAAAGTCGATATCTTCAGGACCTTTGTCTTTTAAAGGGGTTTCAACACCAGGAAAAAGTTTCACCGGACGAAGGTTAATGTACTGATCCAATGCAAAACGCATCTTTAGTAGAATTCCAACTTCCAGGATACCCGGTTTAACTTCGGGATGACCAATGGCACCTAAAAATATCGAGTCGAATTTTTTAACTTCTTCAATAGCCGACTCAGGTAAAGTTTCGCCGGTACGTTTGTAACGTTCGCCACCAAAATCGAAATTCTGGTAATTCATTTTAAACCCAAACTTAGAGGCTGCGGCATTGATAACTTTCAACCCTTCGTTTAAAACTTCCGGCCCTGTACCGTCGCCAGGAATCAAGGCAATGTTGTACGATTTGCTCATTGTAATGATGTGATTATTGTGAATTGATTATTAATTTTTAGTCCACGGTCGACAGACCTCAGTCTTCGGCCAAATGCAAAAGAGTCCTCAGTCGACGGGACCACTGTCCACGGCCGAATACATTGTTTTTCTCATTTTAAAGAATTCCTAAGTGCTTGAATCATTTTAACCAATTCATTGGTAAAGTTATAAATTGATTGAAAATCTTCATCTGAAATTATATTTCTCTTTTTTGCCAGGAAAATACAACCAACTACCTCATGGGCAGAACGAAGTGAATAGCCCAAAAATTTATTGAACTCTGCATCAGACTGGCCAGTTGAACCTTCGGCAATATTCAACGAAATTGAATCACATGCTCTTTTTATTTGAGAAGTCAAGATATATTGCTCTTCTTTTGGAAACTTTAAAGTGGTTAAATGCACTATTAAAGATAAATCCAATGCTTTCTGCCATACTTTTAATTCCTCAAACTTAAAAGCCATTTTTCTTTTATGCTTAAATTCTGTTTCGATTGTCCTAGCCTTTGGATTACCGACCGGCTGTTTGCCGTGGTCTGTCGTCCGTGGTCTGTGGACTCTCCCCTATTAATGCTTCCCATTCTCCACAATATTCAACATTTTCAGCGTTGCCTTAATTGCCGCTATCGTCTGATCGGGATCGAGCCCTCTGGTCTTAAATTCGCGGCTGTTTTCCCAGGTGATAACAGTTTCGACCAGCGCATCGGTTTTGCCGCCGGGAGGAATGGCTACTTCATAATCGAGTAGTTTTGGAAGCTCTTTGTTGAGCGACTTGTATATTTTCTTCAGCGCATTCATAAAAGCGTCGTACTGGCCATCGCCAATAGCTGTTTCCTGATAGTTCTTTTTATTGATTTCGATGCTGATGGAAGCCACCGGTTTTAACCCATCGGTAAGCGAAAGGGAATATGTTTTTTATTTTTATTTTCTGTTCAACAAAGTCGC
>JAAUTT010000106.1 GCA_012031335.1 Bacteroidales bacterium
ATTTGTGCACCCCAGGCATGACCCGATCCACGTGCGGCATCAACCTGTATTTTTGAGCCTATGTATTTGGCTTTTTCGGCGGTGAATCCTAGCTTCTTTAAAATATCGGGCAACTTTTTTTCAAAGGCTGCTGCACTGGGATAATCTTTTTTTACTCTCCGGGTGAGGTCTTCTTCTTTAATGTTACTGCGGCTTTTGAATCCATCGTACCAATATCAAATGGTTCCAGTTTGCGACCTAATCTTGACTCAATCAAGGCTGCAACTTTTTTTACTTCCTCCGAACCCACAAGTTCGCGGAAGAGTTTTTCAACTTCCTCCTGAGGGATTTCCATTTCCGCGTTAAACTTTGCCTGGATAAAGGTTGGAAAAAAAGGATTATACGAATCCATTTCCTTGAGCGCTTTGAAATTAGATAACAAAGTCTGGTACCGGATATTTTCTTCGGGGTTTATATCAATTTCATTGCCATTGTTAAATATTTTGTTTTCATAAGGATTCCACAAGTATTTGTCGGAATTAATTACCTCCGAAGGAATATCCTGATGAATAATCCTTTTCATTACCTCATAAATAATCTGTTGCTTCTCCAAACCCTGCTTATCTGCATAATGAGACTTCAGTTCATCCCTGAGCCCCCAGTGACTAATAAGTTTCATATCCTGAGGAAACAGGAGAGAATCGGTTTTCCCGTTGCGGAGATTACCCATATAAATGTTATAATCCGATATGTAAGCATCGGCTTTGGTAACAATATCACCATATTTCAGATTTAATTCGGAGGGAACCCTGGAGGTAACCAAATCGCCTAACCGGGCATAGCCCCACTCTTTCCGGTTCCAGTTTGACTGCAACTTCAGCTTTTCGGTAAGACTATAATATTTAAAATTCAACAAAATATAAAAAGCCAGCTTATTGGAAAAGAAGTCTTCTTCGAGATGACTTGAAGCCTCATAGCCGCCGAACATCATATCGACAGCAGATATGTTGCCCATAGGCATATGCAGAGGTTCTTTTAGCAAAACCGACATTTTATTAAAATTGCCGTAAAGTATTTCAAGGTTCCTTGAAATACGGAAATAAGCGCTATCGAGATCAGCAGGATCGGCGGTGAAGTTTTCCAGGCAAAAATTCTTAAATGTTTCGGGAGTTCCGTCAGCTGGACGCCAAAAGTAAGCAGTTTGCTTAATTCCTGTTTCGATGCGCGATTTATCAGCTTCGGGATATTTTTTTAAAAGCGAGTCTACAACCATTTTCTGAACAGTTGGATCGATGTTTGTCATAGCAGTGGTTGTTTTAGGTTGAGTTTGCATTTTACAGGCATCAAACATAAAAACTGTTAAAATAATGAGTATTGCTTCTGTCGATCTTTTTATTTTCATAGCTGGTTTTGATTAGAAATGCAAATTAGAATGATTTCAAAGCTTCTTACAAAATTTTAAAAGTGTGTTTCGCATCATCTTTCTATATTTGTCACAAAATTGATGAAATGAAAAAGCTATTATATATTCTGTTCATAAGTTTAATTTCATTGTCTTTTTCTTCGTGCGTTAAGCTGCAATCGCTGGAGATAAGCAAATTTAAAGATTTTGAGATTGTAGATTTTAAAGACAATGTACTTACTTTACGCGCAAATATTGTGGTAAGCAATCCTAATCCAGTGAAGATGAAAATTTCGGATGCCAAATTTGATCTTAAGATAAGCGAAACAGTTGTTGGACATTTATCGCAGATGGATAAACTGGTTTTGCCAGCCCGTTCGGAAAATGAATACCCTGTTATGGCTAAATTTCAGATAACCAATCTGAAAAACGGGCTAATGTCGCTAATTCAGATTGTGAACCGGAGAGATGCAAAAATATCGGTAACCGGCAGTGTTGTAGGTAAGACTCTTTTATACCGGAAAACTTTCGATTTTAAAGACATAAAAATATATGAATAATCAAACAAGCGGAAAGAATAAAAAAATGTATAAATTTGTGCCTGTTTTTTAGCATATAAAACTGGAATGAAGCATATTATCAGTTTTTGATATTTCTCGGAACAATCCCGTTCTTTACCCAGGCGCAATCAAGTGCCTCATTTCCAAAGCCTGCCATATTACATGAACTTCAAACTTCCAAAGCTGATGAGGGGACAATTCAGATAATTCAGGATTCGGGAATTGAAGATTTACTGGCCCGACATCTGGAAGTAAACAGGAGAAATGAAGGAATTACTGGGTATCGGATAATGTTATTTAAAGATGGAAGTCAAAACTCCAAAAGAACGGCATTTGATGTAAAAAGTCAGTTTTTACGCAGTTTTCCCGGAAACGAAGTGTATTACATATATGAACAACCCGAGTCGAAGCTCTTTGTAGGTGATTTTCGTTCAAAATCGGAAGCTATGCGCATGAAAACAGAAATTGAAAAGCTTTTTCCCAAAGCTATAGTTTTAGAAACCAAAATTAACTTTCCTAAACTGGAAAAATAGAGGACACAAAATGACGGATCAGTTGCAGCACGATTGTGGAATTGCCCTTGTAAGATTACTTAAACCGCTCGAATACTACCAACTTAAATACGGAACCTGGCAATACGGCCTTCAGAAGCTGTACCTGATCATGGAAAAGGAACGTAACCGGGGCCAGGATGGAACCGGAGTGATGTGTGTAAAACTGGATATGGAGCCAGGTAACGAATTTATATTCAGGGAACGTTCGGTTGAAGAGAACTCCATTGGGGTTGTGTTTAAAAAAAATTTCCAATTATCTCGAAGAATACGAAAAAACAAACCGGGAACTCCTCGAGAACGCACATTGGGCTAAGCAGGAATTGGATTATGCAGGCGAATTATATTTAGGTCATCTGCGATATGGTACTTTTGGGAATAATACTATTGATAAGGTACATCCGGTGCTTCGTCGTAATAACTGGCGAACCCGTAACCTTGCGCTAGCCGGAAATTTCAACTTAACCAATGTAGATGAGCTTTTTAATGTACTTGTAAATCTTGGTCAGTTTCCACGGGGGGTATTCCGATACCGTTACAGTACTCGAAAATGTAGGCCACTTCCTCGACAGGGAAAATCAACGGTTGTTCGATCAATATAAAGTTGAAGGTCACGATAATGTGAAACTTTCGTTAATGATAGGCGAGAAAATGAACATCGGATCTATTCTTCGCGAAGCTAGTAAACGTTGGGACGGAGGCTATGCTATAGCTGGAATAATTGGTCATGGTGATTCCTTTGTATTACGTGATCCATGGGGTATTCGCCCTGCCTATTTTACCACGATGACGAAGTGGCGGTTGTTGCTTCGGAACGACCCGTGATTCAAACTGCTTTTAACCTGAAAACTGATCAGGTGAAGGAAATTCGCCCCGGATCTGCCGTAATTATTAAGAAAAATGGCCAGGTAATAGAGGAAATGGTTAGAGAACCGCAGGAAAGAAAATCCTGTTCTTTTGAACGTATCTATTTTTCGAGGGGGAGCGACCATGATATTAATAAAGAACGTCGTAAACTTGGCGAATTACTTACCAACGACATACTGAAAGCGGTTGATTACGATCTTTCAAACACAGTTTTTTCTTATATACCCAATACTGCCGAAACTGCTTTTTATGGAATGCTGGAAGGGATAGAAAATCATCTTACCGACAAAAAGAAAAAAGCCATTATGGATGCAGGTACCAACCTGACCCCCGAACTTCTCGACACCATTATGGGTGAGAAACTGAGGGTTGAAAAGGTTGCCATTAAAGATGTAAAACTGCGTACTTTCATTACGCAAGATAAAAGCAGGTCGAACCTGGTAGGGCATGTTTACGATGTGACCTATGGAACCATCCGTCCAAAGGTGGATAGCCTGGTTATTATTGATGATTCCATTGTGAGAGGTACAACCCTTAAAAAAAGTATTATAAAAATACTGGATAGGCTTGAGCCCAGAAAAATTGTAGTTGTTTCTTCTTCCCCGCAGATTTGCTATCCCGACTGCTATGGTATCGATATGGCAAAGTTAGGAGACTTTGTTGCTTTTCAGGCAGCCATTGCATTGTTAAAAGAAACCGGGAAGTCGACCATTATCAATATGGTTTACAAGAAATGCAAAGAACAACAGCATAGTCCCAAAGAAAGTCTGGTGAACTTTGTAAAAGAAATTTATAAACCATTCACACCACAGGAAATTTCAAAAAAAATTGGCCAGATGTTACGCACATCCGAAACAAAAGCCGAACTGGAAATAATATATCAGACTGTCGAAAACCTGCATGTAGCCTGTCCGCACGATTTGGGCGACTGGTACTTTACCGGCAATTATCCTACTCCTGGCGGAAATAAGGTAGCCAATAATTCTTTTATTAACTATGTGGAAGGTAACGATAAAACGGGCTTATTAAAAGAAATTTTATTTTATCCGGAATCATGGCAGGACTTAGATTAACCCGTCTCTTCTTCTGAAATCATATATGTGAATTGAGTGTAGTTTCCCAGACTACACTCAACTCATCTTTAAATCTTATTAAAACTTCAGGTTTTTCAGATATTCACTACTGCTTTTGAGGCAAGCCATACCATCCACTACCTTATCACGTTCAACAAAATAGTGTTTTATACCCTGGTCTTTCGCTTCACAAAAAATGGCTGGAAAATCAATAATTCCGCTTCCCGGGCATTCGAAATCCTGATCTGGACCAGGAGCCATGTCCTTAACATGTAGAATGGGTATCCTTCCTTTGTATTTTTCAAAATTTGCAGTGGATCGGCACCGCCCTTTTTCACCCAATAAATATCCATTTCGCAATATACAAGTGAGGGGTCGGTATTTTTCATCAGGTAATCGAAAGGCATCCCCTCTTCCATGGCGATGAACTCTTTATCGTGGTTATGCCAGCAAAAAGTAAGACCACTTTCTTTACAAATCTGACCTATTATATTTAGTATTTCTGCACTTTTCCTGCAATCGTCGAGTTTAAACGGACCACCGGATAACCACGGCCAATAGGTAACGGCAAATTTCAGTTTCAGTTCATGCAGTTTTTCAATATTGATCTTTAACTCTTCTTTATTATCCGTAAACTTTATTCCTCCGGCTATAGGTGAAATACCCAACTGTGAGCAAAACTGAAGGAAAGAAGTTGCGGATTCGCCGTAGTACTTACCGGTTTCCATCTCAGTAAAACCCATACCGGCAACTTTCCGAAGAGTCGATTCCCAGTCATTGTCCAATTCTTTGCCAATAATACCTGCAATAAAACCAAAATTTTCGAGTGTATCTTTTTTAAGGGTCCAGGAACTGTTAATCATCAATGCAGCAGCTGCAGCTCCGGTTGTAGTTATAAAATTTCTACGTGATGTCATTTGTTTTGCTATTAAGTTTAAATCACCGGTAAGGTCCAGGGTTTACGGTATGCGGGAGTGATAAGCGCATTGGCAGCGCTGCTGTTAGTGAAGATACCTTTGGCTTCGTCCCATAATAATACAGGTTCCCCAACACGGGCTGCAATATTTGCCATATGCACATGCAGAGCTGCTGCTCGTCCCATATCAGGGGTGCAGGCTGTTTTTGACCTGTTTTTGATGCAGTCGATAAAGTTTCGTACATGCTCACCATGCGATTCCTTACCATCGGTAAATGTATATTCTTCAGCTTTTGCCTTTTTTTCCTTATTATCCCACTCGGGGTACACTGTAAGTTTTGACCGGTTAACCACGAGGGTAGCGTTATCGCCTACAAAAGCCAATCCATATGGTAAGTCGTATGGGCCCCGTTGCACCCCGGCAGTCATATCCCAGTTTATTACAAGCTTACTTCCGGGGAAAGATACTGTCATAGAATCGAATGTTTCCCGAGCCCTTTTCTCTTTAAAAGTATTATCGCCATAAACCATTACTTTCTCAGGTCCCTGAAGTCTGTTATTGGACCACAGTGCAATATCGATCAGGTGCACGCCCCAGTCGGACATTAAACCTCCGCCATAATCCCAAAAGTGACGCCACGATCCGTGAAATCTGTTTTTATTATAGGGTCTTTCAGGTGCCGGGCCCAGCCACATATCATAATCCACCCCTGCCGGAACAGCTTCGTCGGGAACAATTTCGGGCCCTACTCCATATTCGAAATTAGCCCAAACATTGATTTTTCGGAGATTTCCAATTTTACCTGATTTTACAAGTTCCATCGCTTTTCCAAAGATAAATCCACTACGCTGTTGCTGGCCAATTTTGTATAACCCTTTTGTTATAGCGGCTGGCAGCTTTCACCATTAAATTTACCTCTCCAATTGAATTAGCCATAGGTTTTTCCACATATACATCCTTTTCGGCCTGCAATGCATAGATATACTGGAGACAGTGCCAATGGTCGGGTGTTCCGATAATTACTGCATCTATATCTTTTTGTTCGAGCAGTTTTCTGAAATCCTTATAAAGTTTGGGATTCTGGTTGTGTTTTGAACGGATCTCAGCGGCTTTCTCATTTAGGATATTTTCGTCGATATCGCAAAGAGCAACGCAGTTTACGTCGGTATTCGACAGGTGATGCGTCAGAATTCCAAACCCCATGTTACGGCATCCAATAAGCGCTACATTAACTTTGTCGCTGGGAGCGACAGCAGATTTCCATATTCCGGATGGCAAAACAGTTGCCATACCGATTCCGGCAGTTGCTACAGCATTTTGCCTGATAAAGTTTCTTCGAGATAACTCCTATTGCAGTTAGAATTGGTTAAGTTAATAGTTGTTGTAAATTGATAATAGCGAATATATGAAAATTAAACTGATAGAAAATGGGTTATGCTAATATTAACCAGCTAATATATTTGAGACAGGGCATATAACCATCAGGTTGATACTTTATGACTGAAAAGTATAGACTTTACTCCCCATATTCATAGGAGAAATCTTGATGTTAACGTATGTATAACCGTTGAGATATTTACTGGTAAAAACTAGTTCAAAAAGTTAACGGAGATTTATTTAAGTTTCTGAATATCATTTCTCAGTTCATCCAGGCGATTGATGATATGCATATATAGCTCTCCGGAGTCTTTTCCTTTCAGTTTAATTTCCTGCAATTCTTTGCTGAGTTCGTTCTGCGATTCTTCCATACTATTCATGATCACCCCTATAAAAAGATTCATAATGATCATGGCTCCGATCAATATAAAACTTGCAAAATAGGCAAAGGGCCATATCGTAAGTATTTGGGCATTTTCATCTTGATTTCCTCCGTATAACTGTGTGTTCATTATGTCGGTCCAGCCTTCGAGCGTAATAACTTTAAAAAGTGTTATCATGGTATGATGAAGATTTCCAAAATGTACCGGATCGGAGTCTCCGAAAAGAAAAACACCCACAACCGCATACACATAGAAGAGTATTATTAGTAAAAGAATAACATAACCCATTGAAGGAATGCTTTTAAGTAAAGCACCGATTAAAAGCCTCAGTTTTGGAAAAAGGGTAATCATCCGCAAAATTCTCAAAACTCTTACGATACGGACAGCAGCAACAAAGTGGGTATCAATTGCAGGGATAAGACAGATTGCAACGATCAGAAAATCGAAAACATTCCATGGGTCTTTGAAAAAGTTCCATGGTCGTTTGCCTTCTGCAATTATTTTTAAAGTAATTTCAATTGTAAAAAAGGCAATTATCAGTTTGTCGATAAAAATAAGCTGGTTTCGCAACCTGGTAGCAATCTCAGGGTATGTTTCAATACCAATAATTACTGCGGATACTAAAATTAATATGAAAATAAATCCTTTAAAAAATCGGTGATTTATTACTCTGCCGGAAAAATGTGTTAGCAAATCCATAAACCTTTAATTTGAAGATGTGTTACTTTTAGGTTTAATGCGAAATGATAATATGACACTGGCTGTAATTACAAAGGCAATAACCAATAACGACCATTCGATGGGTATTTTATAAATATCGATGAGCAGCATTTTTATTCCAACAAAAATCAGCACTATTGCCAAACCATAGCTTAACAGCCAAAAGCGGTGAACAATGCCTGCCAGCGCAAAATACAAAGAACGGAGTCCTAATATGGCAAAAACATTGGATGTATAAACAATAAACTGATCCTGTGTTATGGCAAGAATTGCCGGTATACTATCGACAGCGAAAACAAGGTCGGTAGTTTCTATTAATATAAGCACCAGAAAAAGTGGGGTAGCAAAACTTTTCCCCTCCAACTTAACAAAAAATTTATCCTGATGCATTTGTGCCGTGACTGGCATAAATCTTTTGAAAAATCGTATTACAGGATTTTTATCAGGTTCAATCTTAGCCTTGTTGTGGCTAAACATTTTAAAACCTGTATAAATTAAAATTGCTCCAAAGAAATAAATTGTAAAGTGAAATCTCTCGATCAGAGCCACTCCTGCAAAAATAAATATAACTCTCATTATCAATGCCCCCAGAATGCCCCAGAAAAGAACCTTGTGCTGGTATTGAGGAGGTACCTGAAAATAGGTAAAGATCATGATAAAGACAAAGATATTATCGACGCTAAGCGATTTCTCAATCAGGTATCCTGTTAAAAATTCCAGCGCCTGTTGTTCGCCTCTCCAAAAGTAAAGTATTACGTTGAATGCCATGGCAAGTATCACCCAGACTACTGTCCAGGTCATGGCTTCCTTAAAACTGACAACATGCGCGTTACGGTGAAAAACTCCCAGATCGAGCGCCAGCATTATCAATACAAATGCATTAAAAGCTATCCAAAAAATAAGTGCGGTTTCCATTTAATTTTCTTGTTTTAACACCAAGGGCAGTAGATTTGTTTAACTATTGAACGCCTTTGCTCATCAAAATGCTTTATTCGTTCATAAAGTGTCATTTTGATGATCTTTTAATAAATTCTTAAGCTACAGTATTCTTCGGGTTGTTATATTTGTTGCAAACCTTGCCCGATAATAAAATGAAATATTCATGATACAGGAATAGCACCCATTGGTGTTGAAGTCCAATCTAATGTATATTTCACACGACTTATAAATAAATTGTGTATCTATGAAAAATCTATTTGTTTCTGTCTTAATTCTATGCTGTATTTCCGGTCATGTATCAGCTCAGAATCCTAATAACAGTAAAAAGCAGGTAAAGAATATAATTATGCTTATTCCCGATGGAACCAGCATGGATGTTATATCCTTATCGCGCTGGTATAAATTTGGCATATGCGATCAGGATGCATGCTGGCTGAATATCGATCCCTACATCTGCGGGCTGGTAAAAACACATTCTTCGGATGCACCCATAGGTGATTCGGCTCCTACGGGCAGCACATATGCAACCGGATACCTGTCGCAGAGCGGCTTTGTTGCTACATATCCTGCTTCCTCCGGAAAAGCAAGAGACCTGGTGACTGTTGATCCCACACGATCGTATCAGCCCATGTATACAATCCTCGAAGCTGCAAAGCTAAGTGGCAAATCAACAGGACTGGTAGTTACATGTCAGTTTACACATGCCACTCCTGCCGATTTCTCGGCGCATACTCCTGATCGGGATAAATATTTCGATATTGCCAAACAAATGGTGTATAACAGATTGAACGTG
>JAAUTT010000107.1 GCA_012031335.1 Bacteroidales bacterium
TATTAGTATTATTAACTTTTATTACGTTATCCGAAACCTTCACATAAGCCATCCCGTAACGCACAGAAGCTGCGATATTAACCTTTTGCTTTAAATAGAAATAGTATTTCGGACCAAACAAGAAATGAGACATAAAATATTTTCCCGCCTTTACTACTTCGGTATGTAAAGATATGGTGGTTTCCAATGATTACGCATTCCCCTTCACTAGTATTCAGAAAAGAGACATTGATAGAACTGCTGAAATAAAAATCCCTGATAAATTGAATATTGAACTGCGTTGTAATTCCAAAATCTTCTAAAGACACGGGGCTATTTCTGTTGTAAATCCTTGTTCTTAAATCGTGAAATGATATTAAATTACCGGTTTGTATAATAACTTCTTTCTTAAGTTGTGCTTGAGCCTGATTTGAGAAAGGAAAGAACAGCAAAAATAAAAATGTAATGAATTTTGTGATCAGAGTTTTTTCATGATGGTATAAAGGTTTTGAGAAGGTTTTCTCAAAAATATAAATATTTATAATCACGGGGTTCCGGGTAAAAAATAAGCAACCTACAAGGATGTATCGCATCATGTATGTACTTGTTCTACAATAATGTTTGGGGAGGATTTAGGAGGGTCCCCTACTCATACCTCAAACTCTCCACCGGATTTCGTGTTGCTGCGCGCCAGCTTTGCCAGCTAAGGGTGATAATGGCTACCACTATTGCTATGGTACCTGCCAGCACAAATACCCACCAGCTCATTTGCACCTTGTAGGGGAAGTTGCTCAGCCATTTATCAACAATAAAGTAGGCTATGGGCATGGCAATGACTAACGCTCCCAGCAACCATATTACAAAAGCTTTATAGATGGTAAGTAATATCTCGAACGATCGTGCGCCGTTTACTTTGCGAACGCCAATTTCCTTTATGCGTTGGTTTATCAGCAAATGGTAAGGCCAAATAGTCCGAGCGACGATATAATAATGGCAATCATCGATGCATAGGCTACTATCTTACTCCAGCGTTCTTCTTCTTCATAGCGTTGGTTTAGTTTTTCATCCCAGAAATCGTATGTAAAAGTTTTTCCGGGGGCAAGTTGCTCATAACTTTTCTTCAGGTGGTTTACAACTCCTTTCAGGTTCTGTGGATTGAAACGTACTAGCAGGTTATTAAAACTGTTTCCAAAATTCTTCCGGCAGCTTAGCATAGCAGGGTAAATTTTGTCCTTCATATCGCGGAAGTGATAATTCTCTACTACTCCTGTGATGGTAAAATTAACTCCACTTATCTGATATACCTTTCCAATGGGATCATCTTCGATTTCGAAAAGTTCTGTAAATTTCCTGTTTACAATCATGGTGCGGTCGCCGGTAGTTTCGTTTTGAGCCGTAAAATCCTTTCCATGCAGCAGTTTTAGTCCAAGTGTCGAAACATAATCGCGATCTACCACAAACCGGAAAACATCAATCTGTTCTCCGTTTCCTTTATCGACAAACGAGTCGGACGATCCGTTCATGAAGTTCCGGTCGGCCATGGTAAGTTTAACAACACCCGGGTTTTCGCCAACCATTGTCTTAAATGTTTCCTTCTGACTGTCGTCGAGTTTGTCGATCCGCACATCGATTATGTTATTGGTGATCAATCCCAGGTTCTGGTTTTTCAAAAAGTTGGATTGACGGATGATGAAAAGTGTAACTATAATCAGGATAATGGAAAGGCTGTATTGAAACGATACAAAAATCTGTGAAATTCTATTTTTGTTTCCGATATTGATTTTTTTCCCTGCCATCTGGTTTGGGCTCACTTTTGAAAAGATAAGCACCGGAACAATGCTCGTAAATACTATTATTAACAACACCAGGGTCGAACTGAAAATTAATGCTTTACGAATATCGATTAAAGGTATATAGATCTGGTTTTGCGCCAGTTTTTCGAATATGGGTATAAAGGAATAGCACAGTAATCCACCTGCAATCAACGACGAAAAGTGTCATTATAAAAGCTTTCGGACATGAAAAGTGCGAATATATTGGACGAAGTGGCTCCCATCGATTTGCGGATTCCCACTTCCCCAATTTTCTTGAGGTACTGCCCTAATGTTAAAATGATATAATTACTGCAGGCAATCAGCAGGATCAGACCACCAATGGTGATAAGTACTATAAAGCTTTTTTATCGACCGACTTTTGAAAGCAATTATTTACATCGCCGGCCAGATAAATATCTTTCAACGGCAATACAAACGGCACAAAGGCATCGGCAGTTTTAAGCATCTGGTTATTGCTCTGCATCTCTTCTATTCTGCTTTTGTAATACTTGCTGATAAATTTGTTTACGTTTTGCTCAGCATCGTTATGACTGGCATTTGGTTTTACCTGATAAAATACTGAGGTGTATCCGAAACTATTATCGCATCCACCAAAATTACGCCCGGTTTTGCCCGAAACAACAATATCGAACTCTATACTGGAGTTATGTGGTATGTTGTCGACTATCCCGATAATTTTAAAAGCTGTATTTGTATAATTAAGCGGAAACTCCAGGCCTTTACCAATAAGGTCTTCGTAATTTTTCTTACCAGCAAGTATTTTGTCTGCCAATTCACGGGTGATAACCGCTTCGTATGGATTATGGAAAATCTTCGAGGGTTTACCGGTTATAAATTTGAAACTGAACATATCAAAGAAATCCTCGCTGGCCAATGCGGTTTGAACATCAAAAAAATTATACTCATAACTTAGTACATTTTCGAATGCATAACGATATTCGGCACTTTTCTCAATCTGAGGAATTTCTTTCTTTAACAAATCCGCCATTTCAGGCTCCACCCTAACATCTTTAAAATCGCCAAAAACATATCGTCCGCTGTAATTTAGGCGATAAATTCTGTCGGCATTCTTATGAAAATTATCATAATTAAATTCCTGAACTACATAAAAGTAGATTATAAGGCTACAGGCTATGGCTACGGATAATCCAAAAACAGTTATTAACGAATTTATTGGATTGTTTTTAATATTCCGGAGAGCGTATATAAGGTTAATTTTCATCTATAGATAATTTAAATGGGGCATTTATATTTAGAGATTTTTTAGATTGTAATGGCTCACAACTGTTTTGCATGCTTTAGTGATATCGTGACTGGTGACTGCAATTCCCACAAAACATTATCCGATATCGGAATCGGGCCTCCTCTGAGTTCTTCCCATTTCTGTCCATCGGATGAATGGGCAAGGTGAAAGGTGTCGCCTTTTCGGCTCAATTTTAGCCAGTATGGTGCCTTTACTGCGCTTTTGTTCTCTCCGTTTTCTGTAAATTCACGATTTTGCAGGCGTGCCTGTGAGGTTATCCCATTTTTGGTGGTAATACCCAAAAATACATTTTTCGAAGCAGCCCCAAGATTTTCCCGAATCATTAAACCCGATTTGGTCCATTCGTGCGACCCTTCGAGACTTTCAACCAAGGCCGAAATTTCGAAATCACCGTTAATCATTTGAAATACAAAATGAAATCCGTCGGAATTGTTCCAGATATCTGATCCGGAGGCTTCAATTTCCAGGCTGGTATTCCTGCACAAAACTTTACCCGGTTTCGAAACATCACCAATATCAGCTGAAAGCCATGGATAACAAATGTCAGACCTTTTCCTGATGTTTATTCTAACTACTTCCTTTCCTGAAAAATTCTTTCCGTCGGTCACCGTGTAGTAAAAGCTATCAACAGTTGCTGCTGAATTCGGCGCAGTATAAAAAAGCTTGTTATCTGAAACACTTACTTCGCCATACAAAGGCCTGGTTGTTTCGTGGATGGTTAAGGAGTCTTTTTCTTTATCTTCATCGTTATCAAGTGCATAAATCGCTATAGTACTCCCGCCATATGCAACAGCTTTATCTTCGTACGTAACAGGTGCCTGGTTTTTGTTTACCCGAAATACAATGTAGGCTGGTTTCGATTCTTTTTTCCCGTCGGTAATGGTGTAGCTTACACTGTCTTTCCCGGTAAAATCTTTTTGGGGAGTGTAAATAAGGATGTTCCGTTTTTGAGTTATTGTTCCGTGTTGAGGTTGCGAAACAGTTGATAACCGGATGGTGTCCTTTACATCTTTATCAGCGTCATTAGTCAGAGGAGACACCTTACTTGTGCGACCTTCAATTATGCTAGCATAGTCGGGATTTGCCTGAGGTCTGTGATTGCGACTTTGAACAAAGCCAAAAATAACAAGTTGAAGCCCAATAAAAGCGATAAAGACTTTCATCAGATGTTTTCTAAAGAATTCCCGTACCTCCATGTGATAAAGATTGATTGTTAATTAACCGAGTTCTGTGTAAGCTGCTTAGTGGAATTATTCATTTTCTACCAATTCCTGTTCAGCTGCTTCGAGTGTGCGTTTCATTTCCTCAGTAATAATTTTCCCGTCGAACAAATGAACAATACGATGAGCGAAGCCGGCATCGCGTTCCGAGTGGGTAACCATTACAATGGTAGTGCCTTCCTTGTTGAGTTCCGAGAGAAGTTTCATTACCTCCAGCCCGTTTTTAGAGTCGAGGTTACCGGTAGGCTCATCGGCGAGGATCAGCTTGGGGTTTGCCACTACTGCCCTGGCAATGGCAACGCGTTGCTGCTGACCGCCCGAAAGCTGTTGCGGGAAATGTTTTTTACGGTGACCTATTTTCATGCGGTCGAGGATGGTTTCAACCATTTGTTTGCGTTCCGAAGCCTTTAACCGAAGATAAATCAAAGGAAGTTCAACATTTTCGTAAACGTTGAGTTCGTCAATCAGGTTAAAACTCTGGAAAACAAAACCGATATTGCCTTTACGCATATCTGTGCGGTTTCGTTCACGGAAGCTGGAAACATCTACACCATCGAATAAATATTTTCCGCCTGAAGGATTATCCAACAGTCCGATAATATTCAGCAAGGTAGATTTGCCGCATCCCGAAGGACCCATAATAGCAATAAACTCACCTTTTCTTATTTGAAAACTCACCTTGTTTAAAGCGGTGGTTTCAATTTCGTCGGTTCTGAAAACCTTTGTCAATTCTTCTGTTCGGATCATATGAATATAGTATCAAGTATTGAGTACCGAGTATTTAGTAAACAGCCGTTTCTTTTCGCTGTTCGGCCCTGTTCGGCTGAGGCTCTGCCTCAGTCGAAGATATCTTTGCAGGCTCAGCCTGCCATCATAATACTGACGAAGGCACAGCCTTCGCCAAACAACGACTTACTACTTTAGACTTACGACTTCACTAATCCACATTCATGCCAATAACCTAAAAAGCTAATATATAGAACTATGTACAAATTGCATTCTTCTCCAGTGTCTAAAAAAATGACACTTCAGTGTAAAAAAATTAGACACATGAACGAGCATGGCAGAAACTTAACTACCTTTGATCGTCAATCAATTAAACAATGCAAAAAGGCAATATCCTGATTGTAGACGATAATAAAAGTGCCCTGAGTGCCCTGAATATGCTCCTTCAACCAGAGTTTGATCTCGTTGTGACCATATCCACACCCAATCAGATCAATGCTGAATTTGGCAAAAATGAGTTCGACCTGGTATTGCTCGACATGAATTTCTCGGCAGGCATAAACTCCGGGAACGAAGGTCTATTCTGGTTATCCGAAATTAGAAAAGTTTCCCCTTCTACGGAAGTGGTGATGATAACTGCCTACGGCGATGTTGAACTGGCTGTAAAAGCTTTAAAACTTGGAGCTGCCGATTTTGTGCTGAAGCCCTGGGAAAACGCTAAACTTCTGGCCACGCTTAAAGCCGCTTATGCACTACGTCAATCAAAAGCCGAGGTAGCCACGTTAAAGCAACGGGAGCAAACCATAAAAACAGTGATCAATAGCGAGCAAAAACTTATAGTAGGATCTTCTCCTGCCATGCTGCGTATGATGCAGACCATTGCCAAAGTAGCCCGTACCGATGCCAATGTGCTCATAACCGGCGAAAACGGCACCGGCAAAGAACTTGTAGCGCGCGAAATACACCGTAAATCTGATCGTTTCAGCGAGCTCATGGTGGCGGTCGATATGGGAGCTATCCCCGAAACTTTATTTGAGAGCGAACTTTTGGGCATAAAAAGGGTGCATTTACCGATGCCCACGAAAACCGAACAGGCAAGTTCCAACTGGCACATAAGGGGACACTCTTTATGGACGAAATTGGCAACCTTCCTTTGTCGCTTCAGGCTAAGCTTTTGGTTGCCTTGCAAAACCGGACAATTATTCCTGTGGGTTCTAACGAGCAGGTACCTGTGGATATACGACTTATTTGTGCCACAAACTGCGATCTGGAGCAATTAATAGCACAGCAGCAGTTCAGGGAAGATTTGCTTTACCGCATAAACACCATCAGGATTGAAGTTCCGCCATTAAGGGAAAGAGGCGAAGATATTGAGCTGTTGGCAACTCACTTTCTAAAAAATTTCGAAAAGAAGTACCGGAAAAGTCAGTTAAAGATTAGTTCGGCTGCCATCGATAAGCTGATGAGGTATTCCTGGCCGGGAAACGTGCGGGAGTTGCAGCATACTATCGAAAAGGCCGTGATTCTGTCCGAGACTTCTCTGATAAAACCTGAAGATTTTGTGCTTAAAACATCGTCACGTGTTAAGGAAACAAGTCTGCTCTCGCTCGATGAAATGGAGAAACAGCTCATAGAAGCTTCGCTCGAAAAGCATAACGGCAATTTATCGGCAGTAGCCGGTCAGCTTGGTATTACACGTCAAACATTGTATAACAAAATTAAACGGCATGATTTATAGGTCGTTCAACCTGGCAATTACAATCCGACTGGTTATTTTTGCCGGTTTTGTGTTTGGGTTCAGCTATACGGTTTTCAACCAGAACTGGATTACGTTGCCCGTTTTCGCACTTGCCATAATAATATCGGTGTGGAACTTTGTGTATTTTCTAAATGCCATCAACCGTAAAATAACCTTCTTTTTCGATTCGGTGGGGAACGACGATACTACCCTTCATTACGCTGAGAATGTAAGGAGTAAATCGCTCCGGAACCTTCACCAGAGTATGAATAACCTGAACAACCGCATTTCGGAATTAAATCAAAAACGAGCACAACGAGCGGTTTTACCTCGAAATGTTAAAATACTCAGCCTCGGGTATCATTGTGGTCGATTCGGACGGATATATTGAGATGATCAACAACTCGGCCCTGGGATATATTGATATGCCACACATTTCGCACCTCAGCCTTCTGGAACAGAAAAACCCGGAGTTGCATAACCAGATGTTCAGGATAAGACCTGGACAAACCAAAACAATCAAGCTTTTGTGTGGAACCGACCTCAGGCTATTGTCGCTAAAGGTGTCGTCGCTTAAGTTCGGCGATAAACAATATAAGTTATTTACTTTGAACGATATCAAGGCCGAACTGGAGGAAAACGAACTGGATTCGTGGCAGAAACTCATACGCGTTATGACCCACGAAATTATGAATTCCATTGGTCCCATTACCTCTTTGAGCAATATCCTAAATGGTATTTTTTTAAAGGAAGGACAGCCAATTCCCCTGAAGGATGTAACCGAGAAACATATCCAAAATACCATCCACGGTCTGGAGGTAATTGAACAAACAAGCCGCGGATTGATGCATTTTGTGGAAGATTACCGGAAACTTACGAAAATCCCAAAACCTGTTTTTAAGCCCATCAATGTTACCTCCTGGCTGAACGACATAGAGCTTTTGATGCGGAAAACCTTTCAGGAAGAACAAATAGATTTCAGATTATATCACCGGGGTTACAACAAAGAAATAATTGGCGATGAAAAGCTGCTTACACAAGTGCTTATCAACCTGCTGAATAATTCCGTTGAGGCACTTAAGAAAACAGGTCATAAAACCATCAAAGTTTTGGTTAACGAGGGCGCCACCGGCAAATCCAAAATAAGTGTAGTCGACAATGGCGCAGGCATTTCGCCCGAAGAAATCGAAAAAATTTTCATCCCCTTTTATACTACCAAAGAAAATGGCTCAGGCATTGGATTAAGTCTGTCGCGCCAAATTATGCGGTTGCATAAAGGGAGCATTTCGGCTTTTTCGCAACCCGGAGAGAATACAACAGTAGTTTTGAGCTTTTGAGGATATTATTTCTTCATTCCTCCCATCAATCCTGCAAACAAGCTCAGCACATTCTCAACTACTTTTTCGTTTTCAACAGGTATTTTCAGATAGGCTTTTCCATCTTTCTCGTCTTTCTGCACAAGGCTCGAAACCAATTTTTGGGTGGCTTCCGGGTTGGAAAGTGTTTGGGCCAGTTTTCCGAGGAAACTGAATCCCATTTGCACCAGGTCGGCAGGGTTGTCGCTTGGTTGCGGTGGTTTTTCTTCAGCAGTTATTGGAGGTGTTATGTCGTCGTCGCCTGGCAGAATCGGTTCGAATTGCAGTTCTTGCTGTTGTGAAGGATTAAAAGAAGTTTGGTTATCCGCTTCAGGAGCAGTTTTGGCCAGGGGTTCTTCCTCTTCTTCCCAGTTTTGCTGTTCTGGAGCTGTATCGGTGCTAACAATCTCTTCCACTGTATTCATCAGCACTTTAAACTTACTTTCTTCCATAAAAATGGTATTGTCGCCCTGATCCAGGATACCGTCGGCCAACCCTTTTTTGAAGCTGAGCACTCCCAGCATTTTGTGCTCAATCGTATCGGTTGATACCATGTTGATAATGGATACATTCCTTTTTTGTCCAAGCCGGTAAATGCGAGCAATACGTTGCTCCAGTACGGCAGGGTTCCAGGGGATGTCCAAATTGATGAGCAATGAGGCTGCCTGCAGATTTAAACCTACACCGCCGGCATCAGTCGAAAGGAACACCCTGCATTGTGGATCGTTTGTAAAGTTTTCGAACAGTTTTCCGCGGTTTGCGCTAGGCACCCCACCGTGCAGATGTTCGTATTTTATTTGCCGGGCATCGAGTTCCTGGGCAACAATCCGCGTCATCCGTTCCCATTGACTAAAAACCACCACTTTTTCGTCGCCTTCAGCAAATACTTCCTCGAGAATACTCATCAATTCAGCAATTTTGGTGTCGTGCCTCGATTTTTGGTCAATAATAAATGTACTGTCGCACACCATGCGCATCATATTCAGGAATATCATGAGACTCTGACGGTCCTTTTCGTTCAGGAATCCTTGCCGTCTCCATTTCGATATGAGTTTTGCTACATGATCCTGATATTCCGAATGGATGGCTCTTTGTTCATCGGTCATGGGTACATAAAGAACTTTGTCCATGCGCTCGGGGAGCTGCAACAGAACGTCCTTTTTTGCGACGCCGAATCATAGTATTTGAGAGAAGCTGCCCAATACTGTTGAGGTCGCGGTAACCGGTTACCTTGCCACGGTCGTCGGTAATGCGGTGGTCGTGGTTCCGGTCGTCAATGCGAGCCGGGTTACCCGCACTCCGAGGCATTCCAGGCGGTGGTTTGGCATTGCCTGGTCAGCAACCCTGTGTTGCAGATCAAGGGCACGAAATGGGAAACCGTCGTGGGAGTGGATGCGGCGGCACGATGACGCGGGCGGTATTCCTCGATCGGGACGGGGTC
>JAAUTT010000108.1 GCA_012031335.1 Bacteroidales bacterium
AACGTGTTGGTAACGGCTGTTAAGTCAATCGCTCAATATAGCAATGGTTTACCCAGCATGATGGATTTGGCACTTTTGGGAATGAGCCGGAATGCTTTCTACGGTTCCCTTTAAATCTTCGTACTCCTGGCCGGGAATTACATGCAGCGATTGTACGGCAATGTGGGTAAAACCCTCACTTCCCATTTTTGCCAATGCTTCGGCTGGCGAATCAATATATTTCCCCTGTTTTTTCAGCTTATTGCGGATGATTGCCGAAGTAAAAGCCCACCGGACTTCAATGCCCGGAAATGCTTCCTTTACCTTCTGGTCGATATGGTCGAGGGCAACTTGTGCATTGGCATAACTGGTGCCAAACGTTACAAGTAATATTCCAGTTTTTGACTGATTTTTTTGTTGTGGCATTGCATTAAAGTTGATCGTCATTAAAAAGAATAAGAGTAATTGAATGAATATTGATTTTCTCATATTTTTAGGAGATTTAAGCAGGTTTACTTTGTTTGTCCCTGTTTTTGTTTGATTTAAACACTCTTCGAAACCACTTAAAACTCAGCAAAACACCGGTAAAACTTACAATTAGTCCTCCAATGGAAAGAATGATCAGAATAGTGCTTCTTAACCCGTCGGCTTTAAGGAAAACGGCAAAGTCGAGTTTGTGCAAGCCTCTGGTAAGTATCCGTTCCGTTCCCTTGTTATTATTATAATATTCAACCGATTTACCCGATGCCGGGTCGATATAGAGTACTGAATTAAAGCCATCGTTCAGATTTAGCTTGTAAACAGGGAGGGGATGGGAATACATGCCATTCGCCTTGTAGTGTAAGTCGTAATCTGCTTGTTGCTCTATTTTTATTAATTTATTGCGAAATGTTTTATGAGCATATTTTTCAATTCCTTTTTCTGTTGCATCGAAAAGTAAAATTGTATCACCATTAACTTTATAGGTAACAGGAGCACGATAATTATCGTAATAAGCCTCAACTACAGGAAAGCCCATTGCTGTGCCCCATGCAATTTTCCGAAGTCCTTTTTTTCAGGGAGCAAATTCCATATACGTTCAGGGCGCATGGTTGAGTCCGTTTCAAGCCTTTTGTTCCATATTGTTTGTGGGGACTTTCCTTCAGGTTTGGCCGAAAATCCACGAAGGGACATCGGTTGCATAAAAAATACCACTTAATAAGAATGTGAAAAAGAATAGTCCTATGAACAATCCAAAGATGTGATGCCATTTGTAAGACCATTTTTTATACACGGTAATGCCGGTTATTTTCCCTGAATCGTCTCTTTTAAACCTGAAAAAAGCGACAACCAGTCCCGAAATGGTTACTAATAACCCGATAATGCCCAGTATAAGGATGGTATTTTCCCAGCGTTCTTCATTCTGCTTTATCTGGGGAAAATACATTAAGTGGGGTATAGCACCCAGTCGAGCCATCCATCGGGAGTATCGGGTAGTATGCTGGATTACAGAACCTGTTTTTGACGAAACATAAATTACCGAGTGTTCCGTATCGGAAATATAGCACTTATAAAAAGGCAATAAAGGTTTGTAATAGCCCCAGGGCACCCAGGAGTCTATTTCGGAAACACTATCCACTCTAATAACTTTGGAATCAATGTGTTTTTCCGCCTCATTAATGGCCTGAGCTTTTGTAAATATGCCGAGAGTATCCAATGTATGAGCATTGTATATCTTCTGGGCTTTGCGGCCATCCTCTTTTCTGTATACAAGATTTCCCTGATATTTCTCCAGTCCAATCTCCCCCGAATTTGTTTCATCAAAAAGCGGGAGGTTGGTAAAATCGCTTTCGTTCAGATATTCGAGTTTTTGAAAACGTTTATCGCCCGACGTGTGCGGGAAGCCTTTAAAAAACGAGAACGATACCACTTAAGCACCACATTAGAAATAACAGGCTCATTACTGACCCTGTTATTTTGTGAATTTGAATAAAAATTTTTTCATCGGTTTGTTTAATGATTGTCGCTAGGTTTCGAAAACGAATCTTCATCTATTTTCAATCTGTGGAAAAGAATCATTATTTAGCATCGTCTAAGGTAACAATACGGTCAAACGAGTAACCCTCAGTAATTGTCAACCCTTTGGTGAATGTTTTTTTCTTAATGTTGTAAACATACACACATGGAGCGGCGCTTTTAGAGTTCACACCAATATATGCGTAATCGCCTAACACAACTGTACGTTGGGAGAATGTACCTTCATTGAATGGTAATGCTAACACAGAAAGTTCATCGGTTACCAGATCCAAAACGGCGTAATAACAATTGTAATCGCTGCCCCAACCTGAGGCTCCTGTATATTCAGGATCCTGAATGTAAATAAGCGCTTTACCACTTTCTAAAGCCTGCACTGTTACAAGTTTACCTTTACTATTTGCGGCATTTTTGTAACCAATATAGCTCCTGTCAAAGTCTGTTTCGCCTGCTTTTATGCGGAATAAAGTGCCATATTGCATGGTACTGCTTGATGCTCCTGCAATTTTTGTATTGCAGGCCAGGTAATAATCGCCATTCTTATCGAAAAAGGCCTTATCCTGAAGCAGTTGACCATAAGCAGTCCCTGCCATAAACGAAGCACGGTTGTCTTCAACGTTTTTCACAACGCTCATATCCGTGGCATTTATAAAAGCCATATAAACCCTGTCGCGTTGCGCTTCCTTACTATGGCAATAGGAGTACAATATCGTATTGTCGCTGGCGCGGTAATCGGCTATTCCCGAAGTACTGTATCCTGTAAGGTTTGCTAAACCGCTAAGAGCCCCTTCGCTAATAATGGTCATATCCATGGTGTTTATTTTCGTCCAGATGACCGAATCAGCATTCCCATCGGCTGCAAGTACAACCAACGTGTTGTCATCGATCCATGCATGCGTATAACGGCGGTCTTTGTAGGTATTTTTACTGAAGGGAACTTCCTTTGCCACTTCGATACCGTTGGCTCCGATCCGATATTTCCCGAAACGGTCGTTTTCTTTCGGAATCTGATAATAATATTGCCCTTTGATAATGGATTCCTGATAAAGTTTTGCTGTTACATCAACACCTGTTCCCGAATAATTGATTGTTGCTGTAGAATCACCTAAATCTTTGGTATTTTGAACCAATTGCGTGCTAGTGGAACCCATGCCGCCAGATCCACCTATGGATACCCAAATGTCGAAATGTGCTGTTTCCAAAGGATTAACTACGCTGTCTTCATTTTTGTCCTCACAAGAGGAAATAAGCAAGCTCAATGTTGCAGTAAACAAAAGCATTGCACAAACATTTATTTTTTTCATTTCTAATTTCATTTTTAATTTATAAATATTCTTAGTTTAAGGAAGTACGATCGTCCTGGTTTCTGCATCATATAATTATCGTATACCGTGCGGTCAAATATATTTTCAGCTTCAAGTGAGATATTGTATTTTTCGTTATTCAGTGAGTAGGTTAATTGCACATTGTTTAAGTATTGGGTAGGTATTGTTGATTTTGAGCTGAGGGTACCATAGCCCTTCCATGTAAGGTAAAACCATTGCACATATTGAAAATAATAAGCAAGCTTCAATTGGTTGTTTTTCTGCCGAACAGGTCTTTCTTTCTGACATTGAATTCCAAATTCCCAAATAACAAGGGGCGGTTGGGCATCCTGTTGTTGTAAGTAATTTCTGGTTTGCCGTTGGCTTGATATTTCGTTTTGTTCCTTTCGTCCAGATAACTCATATTGGCAATTATCTGGAATGTGTTTTTATAATTGTATCGAAGTTCGCCCTCAATGCCTTTTACTGTTACATTGTTTACATTGCTGTATTGGCTCATTCCTTCCGCTTCGCTAACTACAAGGTGTATATAGTCTTCCACTTTACGATAAAAAACGCCTATTTCATAGGATAAACGGGATTTTTGCGCAACCTCAATTGTGCCAAATGCCCCCAGGTTGAAGTTATGGCTATTTTCGGGATGTAAGCTGAAGTTAGGATACACCGTAGTTCCATTGCCTAAGTATTCTTTGGCTAAAGGCAACCTAACACTGCGTTCAAATGAACTTTTTAATGACAGCTCATTCAAAAAACGGAACCTAGAACTAACGCCATACCCCTGATTATTCGTAGTAGTGCTTGTAATTTTATCGGCTCCGGTTATCCACGATAAATCCTGTTGCTTTACGTTTAAATAGCTTACATAGTCCTTAACAAAGAAGTTGTTGCTCCATTTATCCTGCCAAAAACGCTGACTAAAAGAAACTCCTATAATATGTTTGTTAAAATGATCTTTTGAAGGTACAAACTGGGTATCAAAATCATCGTATCTATTGTTTGTTAAATAGTTCCCAAGGTAATTGATGTTCAGGAAATGATTTTGGTTAAAAGCATAATTTAAATTAGCCCGGGCAATGGTTAAGGGCTTGTTGATGTGCCTTATGGATTTACCCCGACCTGTAATTTCGTTACGGGAGCTTTGGATGTAAGTACCATCCCAGCGATACTTCCGAAATACCGTATCAGTAACCTTTGAATTGTCCCATGTGTGAGATAGCGATATGTTGAAAGACAGATTTTTAAAGATGAATTTTTCTTTTTGGTACTGTGCTGAAATATTAAACGACGAGTTCTTTTGTTTTGCCATTCCATATACCACGCTCTGTACCGAACCCGTTTGCATGTCGTTATCGGATGAAAAACAGGACGTTGAAATAAAAAACAAATCTGCCCATTTTTTATTGGTGAACCCCATTTTTAACTGAGTTAGAGCAGAGAAATAATCATCGTGGAAGCGTTTTAAATTCACCTTTTCGTATTTTGAGGCAGCAGCATTCCAAACTTCCACACCTCGCATTTCATAATTATTCTTTGAAAGGTTGATTCCAACTGAAGGTTGAATAAACAATCCTGTTTTGGGATGCACATATTGTGCATTTATATCGGCTTTGTGTGTGCCAAAGGAGCCTATTCCGTAAGAAGCATCCAGATAGTTCTGTACCTCTTTTTTAGTAATTATGTTTATTGCACCGCCCAGGGCATCGCTGCCCAAATAAGCGGGAACCACGCCTTTATAAACTTCTATACGTTCAACAATATTGACAGGAAGGTTAGAAAGCGAAACCCCGTTTCCCATAGATGACAGAGGTACACCGTCTATAAAATATCGGATGGAATTTCCTGATAGTCCATTGATAGAAAGATCAAAATCTGCCCCAACACCTCCGTTTTCTCTTATTTTTATCCCACTGCTTCTGCCTAAAGCTGTATTTAAATTATTGAGACTGCTTGCTATGTGTTTAATTTCTATGGCATTAACAGTAAAATTACTTTCGCGGAGCTGTTGGTTTTGTGTTTTTCCGTAAACACTTACGGTTTCCAATTCAAAAACTTCCTCCCTGAGAACAAAATCCCTTTTTGTGGATTCTCTAATTTCAATAGTTATTTCCTGCGATTGAAAACCAATTGCCGATACCTTTAAAGTGTGTTCCCCTGGTGTAATTTCAAAAGAATAATTTCCGTTGTTGTTAGCATATACGCCCCTGGTGGTTCCTTGTATAGCAATCATAGCCAAAGGAACAGGTGTTCCGCTTGTATCCCTTACTTCTCCCGATAAAAAAAACGCTTTCTGAGCGAATGTACCATTTGGCAGCAAACCGACCAATAAAATACAACAAAGCAAAATCCTCATTCTTGTTCGATGTTTAATAAATTAAACATCATGGCCTAAGGGTGCATGCAAAAAAATAGCAGAACAATATAAAATGAAAACGGATAAGGTATTTCATCAATGTTTGTTCACTAGCCTAAGACCACGAAGCTATAAACTTTTTTTTCTTGGCAGGTTTTCTGGCTTGTCCTGTTTTGACGCCTTCCCATCACAATTGTGACAGTGGCATGAGTGTTGTCAAAACGTTTTTTAGACTCACAGCTGCGGGTACAGCTCCTGTTTTACACAGGATTCCCTTTTCTTTGGCTCTAAAGATTTTAGAACCAATCACCAAAAATCGGGGCAAATATATCTATTTAATTTGAAAAAGAAAATCGTTTATGTTTTAGGTTTTGGCGTCAGGAAAAACTAATGCCCTCTCGTTGACAACATTCAACATGCGCATTCACATCCCAATTTCTTTTAATAAAATTTAAAGATATGGAGGCAATTTCATCCTCTGGTTTGTCACTTGGCATTACTAATCCCATAATTGTTCCCGAATGTGCAACAAATATGCCCAAACTATGTAAATGTGCAAACTCCTGAAGCTTGTTAAAATTCTTTTTTGGTAAAAATCGTTCATTATAAACGGAACTTTGTGTAATCCAAAAAAGAAAATCAGCATAATTTGAATTCATTATGGCTAATCGCAATCCATTGAAAAGTTGATTGTAAAGCCTGTAATCTTGTTGAGTGAATTTTTTATTCTTTGTCAGAGCAACTGTATTTACTTGTTTTTCGGGTTCTGAATCAAACCATATCAGGCTATAAGGTAAAGATGGTAAAACATCTATAACTTCTCCCCTATGCTGATTAATTACAGTTAAAGGAGGAGAAATACAGGCATCTGTTGGGTCAATTGTTGCAGCAAGTCTGTATAATTCTTTTTTATGGAATGGATTATCAAAATAGATATTTAGACTAATTAAAGCTCCCAAGATATCCACTGAACTGGATGATAAGCCTTTACCAACCGGGATATTGCTTTTTGCCATATTTTAACCGGTTCATAAGATAATTTATAATTTTTAATTCTTTTTTCAAGATGTTCCAGAAATAAGTAACTAGCTATTTTTGCTTTTTTACCAAGGTTAATTTCTAAAATATTAGATATTTCGAGGTTGGTAGTTGTGAATAATTGACTGGAAACCATATTTGAAACAAGGAATGGATTTCCTGGGAATAATTCTCCTTGAGCTATTTCTCCGATATTAGCATTAATTTTTGTTTGCAATAACATTTACCGTAATTTCTGGGGATATTGACTATTGTCCTTATCAGTATAAACTATAAATAGTCAAAATTATATTTTTGATTGAGATTTCTATATCCAACTTCTTAATTTAACCCCTTCTCAAATTCTAATTATTTTATCACTTTCACCAACTCTGCTTCTTTCAATATATACATCAAATGGTTGGAGTCGGATTTATTTAGTTTTAATGATCCTTAATTTCAATGTATTTATCGGTTTTGATATGCTTTAGACCAGATTCTCCGGCTTTAACTATTATTTCCATAACCGATTCGTAACCGGCTCCACCACAAAAAAACACATATTGGAAGGGTTGGCCGACAAAGCAAAAATTTTTCCAGTGGCATCTACTGGCACATAAAAGCCTTTAATGGAAATAAGTTTTCCATCCAAAGCCTTAATATCCTTACTAAACCTTGGCATATCGTAAAACCCATCTAGTGAAGGAACATACATTGTGCGCCATGTTACCTTGGAAAGTTGTTGCCATGTTACTGGTTGTTGAGCATAAATAACATGGCCTAAAGCAATTATAACTGTTAAAACAATAAGTTTCTTCATTGTGCAAGCGTTTTTGATATATCCGTTTGCATGGCTTTAATGGCCGGAATGAGTGAAGCCAACAAACCAACCACTAAGGACAAGCCAAACAATAGAGAATCCAACCCAACATTAAATAGCTTATCGAGACTATAATGAAAATTACTTTCTGCGTATGACGAAATTAGCAACATGCCTGCACGACTTAAAATGCTTCCTATTAAAAATCCCAATGCGGCAATAATCAATCCTTCAAGTACAATAATAGAAAACAATTTAAATTTGTTCCCTCCCACCACACGCATCAATGCCAGTTCGTATTTTCTTTCCTTCATTGAGTTAAAGAGCGAAATAAAAATACTAAAGCCCGATATAAGAATAATAATGAAAGCTATCAGGTTCACTGATTGAATACCAACGCCTAGAAGCGAATACAATCGGTTCATTTCAATGGCGGGCGAAGCAGCTTGCATGTTGGTGTTTTTATTAATACTACGTGGCAACGACACGGCACCCATTGGGTTACGGTAAAATACAAGCAAAGCGGTAATTTCCTTTGCTGTGTCAGCCGTTTCTGCATGTTCATGGTGTTCGCCAGGTTCGTGATGGTCACCATCTTCATCTTCGTCAACATCTCCGTCATGATGGTGATGATGCGAATGTATGTGCCAAACGCTGCCAATATTGGTTAAAATTAACTGGTCGAGTACGGTTCCCGATTCAGTAAATATACCCGTTACCTTGTACTGAAATTCGTTGTGAACATCGTTGTTTTCGGCCATAAAACCATGCACCCCAGCAAATTGGTCGCCAATTTTCAGATTGGCCTCTTTTGCAACCTTTGATCCAATGACTACCTCAAAATCGTTCTTCCATAAAGTTCCTTCTTTAAGCTCACCTTTATAAATCTTTGTATAGTCGTGAATGGTTCCAACAATCCGGAACCCTTGGTAATTATCTCCCAAAGCCAGCGGAATTGTTTGTTTTACCAGGGGATTACGTTTCAACTTCTCTGCTTCGCTAAGCTTTATGTTGCCCGTAGGATAATCGACATGGTAAATACTCGAAAGAATTAACTGTAGGGGGCTTCCCTTTGCTCCAACCACAAGGTTTACACCGCCTGTGTTTTTCTCGAAATGTTCTTCGAATTGACCTTTTATGAGCAGTAAAAACGAAATAATAAAAATACCTGTGGCAAACAGCACCAGGTTTAATGTCGTGTTTAATGATTTGGCTTTAAGATTTTTAAAGCTTAGCGATATGGTGTTCATTGTTTTGCGTGGCTAAGTTCAATGGTGTTTTTAAAGTGGGATAACAACCGCCGGTCGTGGGTTACGATTACCAATGTAGCGTTGTTGACAGATGCTTCCTGTTTAAGGAGATGAAGGGCTTCGGTGCAATTAAAATCATCGAGACTGGAAGTGGGTTCATCGGCAAAAATTACAGATGGCTTATTGATAACCGCACGGGCAATGGACAGACGTTGCAATTCGCCCTGGCTTAGCTGGTTTATTTTCGAATCTATTTTATCTGAAATATTCAGTTGTTCAAGTAATTCGAGAATTTCCTTTCGTTTTATTCTTTGGCCATTCAGGTACCGGCAAACTTGCAGGTTTTCACTTACATTAAGCGCCTGAATGAAATGGTGTTTCTGTAAAACAACACCAATCTCCTTGCCCCGGAATTTATCTAACTGGGCGGGAGATATGTTATTAATCCTGATTCCGTTTATTGAGACTTCCCCCTGAACAGGCTTTAACAATCCGGCCATTAGGTGCAGAAGAGTAGTTTTTCCGCATCCTGAAGCTCCCATAATAAGCCAGTGCTCACCTCTTTGACATCTGAAATCGGGGAACCGAAAGGTATTCGCCTGGTTGTAAGCAAAACCAACATCTTTTATTATAAGCATAAACTTCGTTATTAAAAACCTTGCAAGGTTACTTTTTTTATTCTTTATTTGCAATCATTGTTTCAAATGAAATGTTATTACACGGATTGGATTAACAAATATTAACAGATGGATGCCATAGAAATACTTCAAAACCACCAGATAAAG
>JAAUTT010000109.1 GCA_012031335.1 Bacteroidales bacterium
TCCCTCCCCACCTGGTCGAACATATTGTATTAACAGGCGAAGTCACTGCTCTCTTTGATGTTTTTGGTCAGCAACGAATAAAGGAGGGGAAGTATTCAGCCGGGGCTATCGACTCTAAATGGACAGAAGAAATAAAAAAGGACTTCAGGGAATGGGCGAAAGCTAACCGCGATAAACTGCCTATGTCGCTCGAATCGTTGAATAAATACCTTGAAACCAGAAATTTTTAAATGCACAAAACTCAATGAGAATGAATTGTCTTTTAAAATCTTTCAAAATTCTGACTGTATTTCTGTTTTTGCTTCAATCGTGTTCCGATCGGCCTTCCAATGAATTTGCCCGTTCTGGAATTGCAGTAGGAGTAATTGTCGATGACCTGGAGAAATCACTAGATTTTTATACCAAAGTTATCGGTATGATGAAAGTTCGGGAATTTGTAGTAGACTCCGTAAAAGCGCGTAGAATGGGTCTTGGCAATGGCGAAAGTTTTGAAATCAAGGTGTTGAAACTGATTGACAGCGAAGAGTGCTTCGGAGTGGAAACTCATGTCGTTCGGCAAAAAATCAGAGCACTTCAAAGCAAGAATTCCTGCCTCAGGCTAACGGATTCAGATATGTTACCATTTTTGTTAAAAATATGACACCGGTTCTTGAACGTATTCATAGACATGGAGTGAAAACACTGGGTGAATCTCCATTGATGCTGGATGAGACACGAATGTTTGTATTGATACGCGACTTGGATGGAAACTTTATAGAATTGATTGGACCAAAGTAAAATCATAGCTATGCAAAATATTAAAAGGGTCTTCCCGTCGGTATTTCTTTTAGGATTGGTTATTTTGCTCCATCCGCTTCTTCTAAAATCGGGGTCTACTATTTCCATAAAGTCTTTAATCCCCGAGAACCTTGAAATATTTCTGCTCATAGGTCAATCAAATATGGCTGGCAGGGCAGAAATACAAAATCAGGACTGCGACACTCTGGAAAACGTATTCCTTTTCATTGGGATCAATGAACAGGCGTGGGAAAAAGCATCCAACCCTTTAAATAAATATTCGTCAGTTCGCAAAGAGCTGTCGATGCAAAAACTTGGACCTGGTTATACATTCGCGAAAAAAATATCCCAAAAAATGCAAGGGAAAAGAATTGGGCTGATTGTTAATGCCAGAGGAGGCACTTCTATTGATGAGTGGTTACCTGGTAAAGAGTTATACAAAGAAGCCATTTCACGAACAAATATGGCTTTGAAAAATGGCTCGTTAAAAGGTGTTATCTGGCTTCAAGGCGAATCGGATATGGACCAAATTGACGCTTATCCCGAAAAACTATCTGTATTGGTAAATGGCATTCGCGATGTCTTTGATATTAAAGACCTGCCTTTTGTTGCTGCACAATTGTCGGAAGACAAGCCAGAACGAAAAGCTTTCAATCAGATGCTCTTACGTTTGCCTGAAAAAATTACACAAATGGCGGTTGTTCAATCTGATTCGACAAAAACATTTATGGCACACACTACGATTCCCGCAGTCAACGTATCATAGGAGAAAGATTTGCTGATGAAACATTTAAACTAATGACTGCTCAATAATTAACTTCGAAACTTATCCTTGAAAATATTTACAGTAAAATTTAAGAATATGATGACAAATTTTAAGAAAGGATTTTTTACGTCTATATTGCTTTCACTTACCATTATCGTTTTTTCTCAATCCACTCATATCAAATACCTTTCTGGTACCGACGCAGCTAATACTGTTGAATGGGATTTTTTCTGTACCGACGGTCGCAACAGCGGTAAGTGGTCAAAAATTCAAGTACCTTCTAATTGGGAGCTCAAGGGTTTTGGAGCATATAATTATGGACACGATTGGGATCCGACCTGGAGCAATAAAACGATTGATCTTGCCAAGGAGCATGGTTTATATAAACATACTTTTCAGGTTCCTGATTCATGGAAAGGTAAAACCATTCATATTGTTTTCGATGGTTCGATGACTGATACCAAAGTTAAAATTAACGGAAAATCTGCTGGAGAAATGCATCAGGGCGCTTTCTATCGCTTTAAATATGATATTAGCAAACTGGTAAAATATGGTACAAACAACCTGCTGGAGGTCGAAGTGGCCAAACATTCTTCCAATGAGTCGGTTAACCGAGCCGAACGTCAGGCTGACTTCTGGATTTTTGGCGGAATTTTCCGGCCTGTTTTTCTTGAAATTCTGCCTGAAATCCATATGAAACGCACTGCCATTGACGCAAGGGCGGATGGTTCCTTTAAAACTCTGATTGAACTAAATAAATTGATAACTAACTGTTCAGTTACCATTGAGCTATTTGATTTAACTGGAAACAAAACAGGTAGTAAACTTAAGATATGAAGCTGGGAAAGGTGTTTCGGAAACACAAATTTCAGGCAAATTCGAAAATGTGAAACAATGGAACCCTGAATATCCAAATCTTTACAAAATGAAAATTTCCCTTAAAAGGGGGAATGAAACATTGCATGAAGTATCTGAGCGTATTGGGTTTCGCACTGTAGAGTTACGAAAACATGACGGGTTTTATATAAACGGAGAAAAAGTAGTTTTTAAAGGGGTTTGCCGCCATTCCTTTTTGGCCGGAAACTGGCCGTTGCCTTAGCGAAGATAATCATCTTACCGACATTCGTCTAATGAAAGAAATGAATATGAATGCCGTACGCATGTCGCATTATGTTCCCGATAAAAGATTTCTGGAATTATGTGATTCTTTGGGTTTATTTGTACTCGACGAAGTTACTGGGTGGCAGGACGGTTACGACACCATAGTGGGGCCAAAACTCGTGAAAGAAACTATTCTGAAAGATGAAAACCATGCCTGTGTAATAGCCTGGGATCATGGGAACGAAGGCGGTTGGGATTTTGCCAACGAAAAAGGATTTCATCAATACGATATTCAGAGAAGGCCGGTATTATATCCATGGTTGTTACGTAATGGTGTAGACACGCGGCATTATCCGCAATTTGATTATGCTATGGGCCGTTTTACTTTTGGAAACGATCCATTTATGCCAACTGAATTTTTACATGGATTATATGATGGGGGTCATGGTGCCGGGCTTGACGAGTTCTGGCGCAACTACCAAACCTCACCTTTACATGCCGGTGGCTTTTTATGGGTTTTGGCTGATGAAGCGGTTTTACGTACCGACAAAGAAGGAATTGTATTCGATTCGGATGGGAATCGCGCTCCTGACGGAATACTTGGCCCGCATCGCGAGAAGGAAGGCAGTTTTTATACCATTAAGGAAATTTGGTCGCCGGTTCAACTGAAACCAGTAACGATAAACCGGCAATGGAATGGTAAACTTTTCCTCGAAAATAAATTCATTTACACGAACTTAAAAGACTGTTCGTTTAACTGGAAAGCTGTTAAAACTGGCTTTGGCAACAAAATGGATGAAATTACCGGAAGTGGGGCTTTAAAAAGCCCTTCAGCAAGGCCAGGAGAAACTGTTATGATCGAAATAAATACGGGAGATGCTTTGGCGAATGCCGACCTATTCCTGTTTACCGCCATTGACCATCATGGGGAAGAACTATATACCTGGAGCTGGCCCGTTGTTCAACCCTGGGAAAAAAGTGCCAGACTTTTGGAGATGCTTACTTTAGAGGAAAACGAAATAATGATTAATGAAAAGACACTGTTGTTACCGCCTCGGCAGGAAAGCTCGAAATTTCTTTTTCAAAAACATCCGGTGTCATACTTTCGGTTAAAAATAAAAACGGCGAAATTTCATTTCAGGGTGGCCCAATACCTTCGGGAGTTAAAATCAAATGTTTCAGGTGTTGTTTGGGGGAAAAACAAAGAAGGTAATTTTCTCGTGGAAATATTAACCGACAATTATCCCGAAAAAATGACCTGGACATTAAATAAAAGTGGGTTGTTGAAATTGGAAGCTAGTCCGATACGGAAAGAAATGAATAATATTGATTTTATAGGAATCTCATTTAACTATCCTGAAAAAAATGTTCAGAGTGTAAAATGGATGGGGCGGGGTCCTTATCGTGTCTGGAAAAACAGGTTAAAGGGCAGTAATTTTGGAGTCTGGGAAAAAGATTATAACAACACCATTACAGGTGAAAATTTTAACGACTTAAAATACCCTGAATTTAAGGGTTATCATGGGAATTTGTATTGGGCAACACTCGAAACAACAGAATCTGATTTCACCATAATTTCAGAAACGCCTAATTTGTATTTCCAATTATTTACACCTGGAAAACCCAAACATGTTGCAGGAGGCACCTACCCGCCATTTCCTGATGGTGACATCTCATTCTTATATGAAATTCCGGCTATAGGCACCAAGTTTAAACAGGCTGAACAACTCGGTGTGCGAAGTCAGAAAGGTGTTTACGGCGAGCGCTCTGGCGATGAAAGTTATCCGATAAAGCTCTGGTTTGATTTTAGATAATGGTTTTTTATGTGCTAATAAAAACTATGGAGAGAATTGTTGAAAATAAATAAATAACAAGATGAAGATTTTTTTGGTTTTTATTTTTCTAATTATTGGGTTGTCCAGTCGGGTTCTGGCTTTCGATCTTGTAAAGAACAATCGTGCGGCAATTGTTTATATTTCTGAAACAGAGGCTGAATGTGTAAAACTTGCAGTAAACGACCTGGTCTCCGATGTTCAAAAAATAACCAGGCAAAAAAATGGAAGTACTCCATTCGTTGAATAGCACTGCAAAAAAAATGATTTTTGTAGGCACTGTTTCTGATAAGGGGTTCACCAGTCAATTAAAAAAGTTGAGGTTTTCGGGTTACGAAAGTTTACCAGGTAAATGGGAATCCTATCGCGTTGTATCAGAAAATCAGGATATTTTGGTAATTGCCGGTAGTGATGAACGTGGTACAATGTTCGCTATTTACGATTTTATTGAGCAGTACCTGGGTGTTGATCCGATGTATTTTTGGTCGGGTTTGGAGCCTGATAAGAAAACGGATCTATCGTGGGATAATGTAAAACTTGTTTCCGAAGAACCGTCCTTCAAATATCGGGGGTGGTTTATCAACGATGAGGATTTACTTTCTGAATGGAAAGATGCCGGTGGACGTCGGAATATCGACTACCCGTATTACAAACAGGTGGTATCACCCGAGGCGTTGGAACATGTTGTGGAAGCGATGGTGCGCTCGCGGTTCAATCTGATCATTCCTGCCAGCTTCCTGGATATCGGAAATCCTGCCGAGGAAGAACTGGTGAAAGTTGCTGCCCGTCGAGGGGTATTTTTATCACAACACCATATCGAACCGCTGGGAGTCAGCGCTTTTACCTATTTTAATTACTGGAAAGCAAAAAACGGAACCACACCTTTGTTTTCTTATTTCAGTAATAAAAAGGAATTAGAGGAAGTTTGGAACGTATATGCCCAAAAGTGGGCCAAATACCCGAATGTTATCTGGCAGATCGGTCTTCGCGGTATTGGCGACCGCCCTATGTGGATGGCCGATCTCAACATACCGCAAACGGATGCCGATCGTGGGGAAATTATTACCGGGGCACTCAAAACCCAAATCGAAATCATCAAATCGGTTGACAAGCGAAAAAATGCCCCAACCACCATGACTTTGTGGGCCGAAGGTTCTTACCTCTTTCACGAAGGTCATTTGAAAATTCCGGAACAAACCATGATAATATTTTCTGACAACAGTCCCGGCTGGAAATTTCAGGATGATTTTTATTCGATCTCCCGTGAACCAAACCGCAAATATGGAGTGTACTATCATCACCAGTTATGGGGATCCGGGCCGCATCTGGCACAAGGTGTTCCTCCATCGCAAACCTTCAAAGTGCTCAATGACGCGGTAAAAAACCGCTCAAATGAATATGCCATTATGAACGTATCGAATGTGCGTGAATTTTTACTCGGAATTTCTGCCAGCAGTCAAATGTTATACAATTTTCAGGAATATAAACCGGATGAATTTATGACCAGCTGGGTTAAGAATCGTTTTCCTTCAGATTATGAAAATGTAAAAAAAGTTTACTCCGATTATTTTGCTGCATTTGCCTTGCACGATGAAAGGCAGGTTCCAATGTTGCTCGACGGTCAAACCAATGGGCCTGCCGGAAAAATACTGCAGGAAATTGAGCAATTGATTAAAGGACCTCAAAAATCAGGAGAGCCCCAAAAACCTGCTCAAAAGGATGCTAAACGTGAACTAGAGCAGAGTTGGGCGGCAAAAAGCCTTGGCGACATGCATCCTCAGGCAAAATCGGCAGAGGAGTGGTTGCAAAAAGCACGTTCACAAAGGATAGCTTTTTCAAAAGTAGTATATGAAACTGAAATTTTACTTGATCGGTTGAATGGTGACGAAGCAGATTTATTAAAGGAGAATATATTGAGCCACGCCTTATTTATGAGAGGTTTGAGCCAGCGACTAGAGCATATTATTTTGGCAAAAATGGCCCTTGAAAAGGGAGATAATTCGTCATGTATCGCGAATTTAAAACTCGCCGTCGAATCTTTTAGCGATATGCGAAAAGCGAAAATTTTGGGTTCGCAAGGAAAATGGGCTGATTGGTACCGGGGCGATCGAAAAATGAATTTACTGCAAAAGGAAAAAGATACGCAACGTATTTTGGATATATGCTTTTGAAAAATAAGACGATTTAATTTAATTAGTTTCACAATATTGTAGATGCTATGAGTGCCAGAAGAACCTTTTTAAAAACATTTGCAGTCTCTATGGCAGCCTGTTCATTATTTCCTAAACGAGCAATTGGAATAATGAATCCAGGCAATGTTAATTTTCCTATCAGGCAAATTACCAAAGGCCCTAAATTCCATTGGTTTGGCTATTACGATAAACTGCAAATCGACCCAACCGGCAGGTTTGTTCTGGCGATTCAAACAGGTTTCAAAGGTCGCACACCAGCGTCCGGCGATGTGGTAAAAATCGGGTATATCGATACAAAAATGAATAACAGATGGAAGGAGGTTGGCGAAAGCCGTTCCTGGGGGTGGCAACAGGGATGTATGCTCCAGTGGCTACCCGGCTCCGACCGTGAGATCATTTGGAATGACTGCGTTAACGGGCAATTTGTCGCTCACATAGTAGATATCGGTTCTGAAAAAAAACGCACCATACCATCTCCAATATATGCCCTTTCGCCCGATGGTAAAACGGCTATAACCACAAATTTTGCGCGGCTTCAAAACATGCGGCCAGGTTATGGTTACCCGGGTGTTCCCGATGTAAATAAGGATATAAAAGCCCCTGATGACGACGGGCTTTTCAGGGTTGATCTGCAAACCGGTGAAAGTATGTTGCTGATGTCGTACGCACAAGCGGCCGGCATACCACACAATGGAGAGCAATTAGACAATTACTGGCATTGGTTTAATCATTTGCTGATAAACCCGTCGGGCAACCGTTTCACCTTCCTGCATCGTTGGCGTGAAGGAGGGCAAGAGCCTGCTTCCGTGCAACTGGCGGTTTTATTACACGCATGTTTACAATCGGTATGGACGGTTCTGCGCCGTTTGTTATCGATCCTTCGGGGCATACTTCGCATTTTGTATGGCAGGATGACAGACAAATAACAGCCTGGACAAAACCTGAAAATGAAGATTTTGGCTTTTATACCCTCGAAGATAAGACAGCAAAGTTCACCCCTGTCGGGAAAGGTATCATGACATTAAATGGCCACAATACCTTTGTGCCAGGGACTAACAACGAATGGATACTGAACGATACTTACCCGCAAGGTGCAGAAAGATTCCAGGAAATGTACCTTTACCATGTGCCATCGGGCAGAAAAGTTGTGCTTGGCAGGTTTCATTCCCCACTTGAATACAAAGGTGAGTGGCGCTGCGACCTGCACCAGAAATGTACCCCCGATGGCAAAAAAGTGATTTTTGATTCCACCCATCAAGGTGTAGGAAGGCAAATCTATATGATCGATATTGAATCTATTTTCCGGTAGAGGTGGCATTCGGTCGGGAAGAGCAATCCCGATGCTTCAGCGATATCCGTAAACCAATTTTTAATTAACACTAAAATCAAATAGCAATGAAACGAACAGTATTTTTTTTCCAATTAATATTTGTCCTTACATTATTTTCCTGGGAGTGTCTGGCACAAAACAATATATCGTTTGTTGAACTAGGCAAAGTAAAAACTAAGTCTGCCAGCGAAATTAAAACCTCGCGCTGGTCTATTGGTGGTGAAACCCTCGACCGCGACTATGCCAGCTACGATGCTTATAAAACATATCTGGGGCCATCGGGCGCCAAACGCATTCGCTTGCAGGGTGGTTGGGCGAAATGCGAAAGGGTGAAAGGTCAATACAACTTTGAGTGGCTGGATAATATTGTTAACGATGCGCTGTCGCAAGGTGTCTCACCATGGATTCAACCTTCGTATGGGAATCCGATTTATGAAGGGGGTGGACAACCTATTTTGGCAGGAGGAATACCAACCTCAGAAGAAGCTCTGCAAGCCTGGGATAAATGGGTGTATGCGTTGGTGTCGCGTTATAAAGATAAAGTGAAAGAGTGGGAAGTATGGAACGAACCCGATATTAGTAAGAAAATGACTGCCCAGGAGTTTGCTGTTTTTCATGTTCGGACATGTAAAATCATCAAAGCTGTTCAACCGGATGCACGGATTATTGCACTGGGATTAGCCGGGCTGAACCGGACCGACTATGTTACTTCTATCATGGATATTTTGAAAGCTGAAAACAAACTGGATTATATGAATGTCCTTTCTTATCATGGTTATACTTCGCGTCCTGAACAGTCGTATCCCCAAATACAGAAATTGCGCGAGATAGTTGATAGTTATGGTGCAGGAATTGAGCTTTGGCAGGGCGAAACGGTGCTCCCACTACACCGGTCGGGCAATCGGTTGGAGCATTATCACGCGAAGACTGGTCGGAAACTACTCAGGCCAAATGGGTGCTCCGCCGCATGCTGGGAGATATTGGTCAGGATGTGGATGTTGTCAATGTATTTACTTTGTCAGATATTATGGTATACTGGAAACGATCACCTGGTTGGTTACAACTCCAAAGGTTTGCTGAAAGCTCGCCCGGACCACAGTATTGAACGCCCTAAATTGTCCTACTATGCATTTCAGCACGCAGCAACTATTTTTCCGAAAAATTGAACGGATAAAGACTGCTGAATTGAAGAATGACAACAAAGATCTTCTGGTATATGCTTTTAATAAAGAAAAGACAAAAGGTTCTGCCATCGTTTTTTGGTTTTCTGAAGGTAAGCCAGCTGAAAGCTACCCGGTTAAAGAAGTTAGTTTTCATTGTCGGGTGTTAAACTGAAGAAACCAGTGCTGGTTGATTTGTTTTCGGGCAAAGTGTATGAATTGCCCAAAGGGAAAATTACGATTATGGATAACAAGGTTGAATTTAAGGGAATTCCATCAACCGATTATCCTCTGTATA
>JAAUTT010000110.1 GCA_012031335.1 Bacteroidales bacterium
TCATTTTATATTAAAATGTAGTATTCTACCCATATTTTCATTTTTTTACACCTTTAAATAAGGATGAATTTCCAACATTTATGATTCAACGCATTATCTTTTCATTATTTTTTCTATTGTGGACATCACTGTGCAGCTTCTGTCAGATGGCATCCGATCAGTATTCCTTTAATTACTACTCAACCGCCCAGGGATTATCAAACAATTCAGTAAATTGTACAGTCCAGGATAGTCTGGGTTATATCTGGATCGGAACCAAAGATGGATTAAACAGATTCGACGGAAGAACTTTTAAGGTTTACAGAAACAGACCCGGAGACAAGTCAAGTATTTCCAATAATTACATACTTAAAATTTTTCAGGATAATAAAGGAGTTTTATGGATAGGAACACGGGGCGGAGGTTTATGCAGATTTAACAGAGAAAGTGATTCATTCATATCGTACATTTATAATGAAACTGACACAGAAAGTATCAGTCATCCCGAAATAACAAGCATTTATCAGGATTCCGGCGGCATTATCTGGTTGGAACGGATGGTGGAGGTATGAATAAGTTAAACAGTGCAACCGGGAAATTTAAACGCTACGATCAATTAAAGCCAAATTCAGGAGGGTTAACTTCATTAAAGATCTTATCGATTACAGAATACGACAGAGAGAATTTAATTCTTGGCACATGGGATGGCGGACTTAATATTTTGACAAAAAACAGGGAATTGTAAGGTTATAAAAGCCGAAACGGGCAAACTGGCTTCAAATAATATCTGGCTTGTAAAAAAAGAAGGAAATTTAGGATTTTGGATAGGCAATTTTGAAAAAGGACTACAGTTTTATAATAAGGCTACCGGTGAATTTAAGGAAATAAAATTCCCGAATAATCCAATAATTACTGCTTATGATTTAGTTAAACAAAATCACGACAGGATTTGGATTGGCACCAGTGCCGGAATATATACAAGCCGGATATCCTTTAAAAGTGGCTCCCTTCAATATGAGCCCCTAATATTATTAAACAGTTTCTTCTCCCTTCAGCTAACGCTAAGCGAAAACAAGTCTCTTTGGGCTTCGAATTTCGATAATGGCCTTATGCATATTCACCTAAACGATCCACAATTTAAAATCACGGAGCTTTCGAGGTTTCAGTTTAAAAATAATTTTACTAACCTGTTTATCAATTCATTTGCAGAGACCAAAAAAGGCGAACTTATTCTGGGAACTACCCAGGGTGCTGCCAAATATTCTCCCAAACAAGAAAATATAGAAGTTCTGGAAGACACAACTAATAACAATGCTTTTTCCAAAAGAATTACAGCTTTGGTAAAAAATTCAAATGATGAGATTTTTGGCGGAAAGTCTATGCATTTGGCGAGATTGAATGAAAGCACACACAGGTTTGAAGAATATTTTAAGATTCCCGACAGTTTAAATCAGTATGAAAGAGATGGATATTACGACCTTCTATTTGATGACAACTGGCTTTGGATGGCTACTGAAAATGGACTTTTTAAACAAAATCTAATAGATAAAAAAGTTTATGCTGTTATAAAAAACAATCAGAAATACAAAGGATACAATATCTACCAAATCCGGTCAATAGATTCCGATTCGGATTATGTTTATGCAGCAACCCTTGGAGGAGGCCTGGTTGTAATCAACAAAAAACCGGTAATTTGAAAATTTACCTGCAAAACAGAGAAGACAGAAATTCCATTTCATCAAATCAGATAAATCAGGTATTTGTTTCATCAAAAGGACATATTTGGCTTGCGACCTTTAATGGGTTGGTTTCTTTCAATAAAGAAAAAGAAATCTTTAAACACTATGGAATTAAAGAAGGATTTCAGGCCGAATTCCTCACAGCAATAGCCGAAGATTTTAAAGGGAACTTATGGATAACAAGTCATCATGCTATTTCCAAATACAATCCAGTAACCCATAAGGTCGAAAATTTTTTCTTTTATAGCCAACTTACAGAAAAAGCTTTTCAGGTGAAATCGGCTTTTACTGACAAAGAAGGGAAAATTTACTTCGGTCGTCGCAGCGGTTTTATTTGTTTTCATCCGGACAGTATAAAATTAACCTCATTGCCTCCGGCTGTTCTTGTTACAGGCTTCAAGATCAATAATCTTGATGTGGAAATATCTTCAAGATCAGTTTTAACTAAAAATATTGAGCACACAAAAAGTATTCAACTATCCTATCGGCAGAATTCATTTTCCTTTTCTTTCGCCGCAATGGATTTCTCATTTGCAGATCGGAATAAATATGCATTTAAGCTCGAAAACTTTGACTCCGACTGGATTTACACAAATGCCATAACCGCTAATTACACTAATGTACCTCCCGGAAGGTATATTTTCAGGGTTATTGCTGCAAATCAGGATGGTATTTGGAACAATAATGGAGCTACCATTGAGCTGAACATTAAACCAGCAATATGGCAAACAACCATTTTTAAAATTGTGATTTTTACTGGTTTAATAATTTTACTCTTCATCTGGTACAAGCGTAGAATTTATAAAATCAAACGCGACAAAAAACAGCTTCAGCAACAGGTGGAATTCAAAACCCATGAACTCTCTGATGCAAATAAAGCATTGGAAGAACAAAATGAAGAATTGAAAACACAAAGGGAAGAACTTCAAAGTCAGCGCGATAGTCTTGAAAATGCGAATATTCTGCTGGAAGAAAAATCCCTGGAGATAGAACAAAAAAACAGTGAACTGGAACAACATAGGGAGAATCTGGAAAGACTGGTATACGAAAGAACTTCACAACTTAATATTGCAAAAGAAAAAGCCGAACAAAGCGATCGGCTTAAAACAGCTTTTCTTGCCAACCTGTCTCATGAAATACGAACACCCTTAAATGCTATTGTTGGATTTTCAACACTGCTCGAAACCACAGAAGTTGGCCCTGATAAAAGAAAGTATTACTCCCAAATAATTCAAAGCAGCAGCGAATCGCTACTTGTGCTGATTGACGATATTTTAAATATGGCAAAAATAGAAACCGACCAACTTGAAATAAACCTGCAAAGCTTCTCCATAAATGCATTATTGGAGGAATTACATTTCCTGTTTTCTCAAAAAACGATAATAAGAATGTTGATATCCGATTATCGCCTGCGGTAAATACACAGCAAATTTATGTTACTTCCGACCAAATAAGGGTAAAACAGATATTGATCAACTTCATCTCCAACGCGATTAAATTTACCGAAAAAGGGTTTATTGAAATAGGTTTCCATATTGATGAATCTTATAAATTAATAATCTATGTGAAGGATACCGGCATTGGTATTGAGTCCAAAAATTTCGATCTTGTTTTCGACCGTTTCCAAAAACTCGATACCAATCAGGATAAATTATATCGGGGAGCCGGTTTGGGTTTGGCTATTTGTAAAAAGCTATCTGATATACTTAACGAAAAGATTTGGCTCGAATCGGAATATGGTAAGGGCTCAATCTTTTACTTCTCATTATCAACATTTTCTGTAAATCCACCGGTTACATTATAATTTACAACCTCCTTCACTTTTCAAATTGCGAAAGAACTTGTACTTTTTTATCATTTTAAATATTCATTTTACCAAAAATCCATATATTTGGCACATAACAGTACATAACAGTAAAATTGTATTATCACAAAAACACAACACTAACACATAACTATCTATGGTACTCGTCCAAAATTACACGCTGGCAGTTTTTCTTTGTGCGCTGGCAATGATTTGCTGGGGATCCTGGCAGAATACACAAAACTTAACCGGAAAATCCTGGAGATTTGAGTTGTTCTATTGGGACTTCTCCCTGGGTATAGTAGTTTTTGCATTACTTATGGCCTTTACATTCGGGAGTTATGGCAACGAGGGCCGGAGCTTTTTACCTGACCTGGAACAGGCTGATGCTAAAAATCTATTATCAGCAGCAATTGGCGGTGCTATCTGGAATTTAGGAACACTGCTTTTGGTAGCTTCTATTTCCATTGCAGGGATGTCTGTAGCTTTCCCAATAGGGGGAGGTATTGGATGGACGCTGGGTATTTTTATTAATTATCTGGGAAAACCGGAAGGAAATCCTTACTTCCTTTTTGGGGGAACGCTTTTTATAATTATTGCCATTTTTCTCAGCATGAAATCTTACAAAAAGCTGGCGAGTCAGCAGAAAAAACCAACATTTTAAGGGAATTATCCTTTCGGTTCTTGCAGGTTTATGCATTGCTTTCTTTTTACAGGTTTGTAGCATCTTCTCTGGCTACCGATTTTTCTCCTGCCGATGCAGGAAAAATCAGCTCCTACACAGCAGTTGTTTTCTTTTCTCTTGGGGCTTTTATAAGTACGATTCTTCTCAACCCGATATTTATGGCAAAACCTGTTCAGGGCGAACCAGTTAAGATGTCATCCTATTTAAAAGGCTCTTATAAAGTTCACTTGATTGGAATGTTGGGAGGCGCAATCTGGTGTTTGGGTAATTCGGTAAGCTTTATGGCTGTTGGAGCTGCAAGTCCGGCAATTTCTTACGGGCTGAGCAATTCAGCTCCTGTAGTAGCAGCTATATGGGGAATTTTCGTCTGGAAAGAATTTAAAGGAGCTCCCAAAGGTACCAATACATTTCTTTTCCTGATGTTTCTTTGTTACCTCGCAGGTTTGGGTCTGATCATTTATTCACGTTACGCATAAAAAAACAAGCTATGAATAGATTTATTACATTTATACTTTTAGCAATGTACACTTTTGCACTGCAAGCCCAGAATAAATCCTGGAAAGGTCCGTCAGTGGATTTTAGTCATGGTAAGCTAAAAGTATCCGATAACAAACGATTCCTCCAATTCGAGGATGGTACTCCATTCTTTTACCTTGGCGATACCGGATGGGAATTATTTCACAGGCTAAATAAGGCAGATACAGAACGATATCTTGAAGACCGCAGAAAAAAAGGCTTTACAGTCATCCAGGCGGTTGCCCTTGCCGAACTCGACGGCTTAAATACCCCTAATGCCGAAGGTAACAAACCACTGATCGGCAACGATCCCCTTAAACCAAACGAGTCTTATTTCGAGCATGTTGACTGGGTAATCAAAAAAGCTCAGGAAAAAGGAATCTTTATTGGCTTGCTCCCCACCTGGGGCGATAAATGGAATAAAAAGTGGGGAACCGGTCCGGTCATTTTTACCCCCGAAAATGCCGAATATTTTGGGAAGTTTTTAGGTGAACGCTACAAAAACTACCCTAACATCATTTGGATACTTGGAGGCGACCGACCTATTGAAGAAGAAGCACATACACAGATAATCCGTGCTATGGCAAAGGGTATCAAGCAAGGCGACGGAGGATCTCACCTTATTTCGTTTCATCCGCAGGGCGGTCAGGGTTCAGCACAAAATTTTCACAAAGATGAGTGGCTCGATTTCAATATGCGTCAGAACGGACATAGTGTGAGCTACACCGAAAGGTATTTTCAAACGTTTTCCGATTATAACCTCGAACCCATTAAGCCTGTAATAGATGCTGAACCCATTTACGAGGACCATCCTATAAACTTTAAGCCTGATGAAAACGGCCACTCGGTAGCTGCCGATGTACGCAGACCTTTATACTGGGATCTTTTCAGCGGCGCTTTCGGACACACTTACGGGCACCATTCGGTATGGCAAATGTGGTCTCCCAACCAGCAACCCATTAACCGACCTTTGATGCCATGGTACGAAGCTATTGATCAGCCCGGTGCCGGACAGATGCTATATGGCCGGTTACTCATGGAATCACGACCTTTCTTCACAAGAATTCCCGATAATTCAATCATAGTCCCGGAAACCGTAACATCTTCGGTACCTGGAGTGGGCTCCTACAGTTTCGTAGCTACCCGTGACCAGGATGGAACTTATGCCATGATTTACGCACCTGTTGGGCGCAAATTCTCGGTGCGAATGGATGTAATAAAAGGGGGAAATGTGGTGGCATGGTGGTATAATCCTCGTAACGGCTCGGCCATTAAAATTGGAATTTTCAGTAATAAGGGCACTCAAACATTTTTATCGCCCAACCCAGGTGAAATCCTCGATTGGGTATTAGTTCTGGATGATGTTTCGAAAAAATATCCTGCTCCAGGGTCGAAAAAAGTAAAATAAATGCAATTAGGAATTTCATCATACAGCTATACCTGGGCCATTGGGTTCCCGGGTATATGCCAGAAACTCCGCTTACAATAAAGCAACTGATTGATAAAACTTCAGCACTGGAGGTTAATTTATTGCAGATTGCTGACAACATGCCTCTTGAAGTTTTGGAGAGACATCAATTGGAAGAGATTTACCAGTATGCTTTAAACAAAGGTATCCGGCTCGAAATGGGAGGCAGGGGACTCACACCCGAACACACCCTGCTGTGCCTTAATACTGCAGAAGCGATCCATTCTCCTATTTTAAGGATGGTAATCGACAATCAAACTTTTGAACCCGATATTCCCCAAATTATTGATATTATTAAAAATCTTATACCGGAATTTAAATCCAGAAAGATAAGGTTAGCTATAGAAAACCACGACCGTTTGAAATCCATCGAGTTTGAAAAAATCATGAATTCGGTAAACAGCGAATGGGTCGGGATGTGTCTGGATTCGGTAAAGTTCAATGGGTGCCGGAGAAGGCTTCGAAACAGTTTCCGAAATTCTTCTTCCTTATACTATTAATCTGCACCTGAAAGATTTTTCTATCCGAAGAGTTTCTCATAAAATGGGTTTTGTAATTAAAGGAACACCCGCGGGAAAAGGTATGCTAAATATTCCATCGCTCTTGGAGAACCTTGCAAAAACCGGTCAGTGCGAAACCGCCATTTTAGAACTATGGACACCATTTCAGTTAAATATCGACGAAACAATCAAACTGGAAAACCAGTGGGCCGAAGAAAAGTGTTAAATCACTTAAACCATTATTTAATAAGCATTTCTAAAACTTTTATAAGAATATAAAATGAAGAAACTCAAAGGCGCCATTTTTGGTTGCGGTTTTTGGTCGCAGTTTCAAATTGGTGGTTGGTCTGAACTTCCCCAGGTGGAAATAATCGCAACCTATAACCGCACTTTAAGCAAGGCCGAAGAAAAAGCTAAAATGTTCAACATCCCCAATTTTATAACGATGCCGAACAGCTTCTTAAGAGCCATCCGGAAATTGACTTTGTTGACATCATAACAGATGTAGACACCCATTTTCAATTTGTTGAACTTGCAGCCAGATACAAGAAAAATGTTATTTGCCAGAAACCTATGGCTCCTAACCTCGAAACAGCCATTAAAATGGTAAAGGTATGTCAGGAAAATAATGTGAAGTATTATATACACGAAAATTACCGGTGGCAACCTCAGTTCAGAAGAATCAAACAAATTTTGGATCAGGGAACCATTGGGAAACCATTCCGGTGTTTAACCGGATTTAACACAGCATTTCCACTCTTCGAAACTCAGCCTTTTCTGGCACAACTGGAACAATTTGCTTTAACCGATCAAGGGTCGCATCAGTTTGATGTACTTCGTTTTTTCTTTGGAGAAGCCGAAAGCCTCTACTGCTCAACCCAGCAGGTGAACCCAACAATAAAAGGAGAGGATGTGGCAACTACCCTTATAAAAATGAAAAGCGGAGTTACTTGTATTCAGCAAATCTCTTTCAGTTCTATGCTGGAACAGGAGGTATTTCCGCAAACATTGCTACTGATCGAGGGAAGCAAGGGAAGTATCAGACTCGATCCCGGCTTGATAATCAAAACTACAACTTCAGCCGGCACACTTACCGAAAAAGTTTCACTTGAAAATTACCGGTGGCAAACAGAAAGACTGACGAATGAACCCCCCAGTATTGTATCGTGCAACAGAGACATATTAAATGACATGCTCGGTTTAAGCAATGCTGAAACTACCGGAAACGACAACCTAAAAACCGTTGAGCTGGTTTTTGCCGGTTACGATTCGGCGAAGATAAATCAGGTAATAAAATTCATATAACCCTTAAAGCATAAATATGAAAAAAGTAGTTTTAGTTGGAGCTGGTGGTAAGATGGGGATGCGTCTTACCCGCAATCTGAAAACTCCACTTACGAAATGGCTTACCTGGAAGTAAGCCAGCCAGGTATTGATAAACTTAAAGAGTTGGGTATTTCTGTGTCGGCCTCAGGTGATGTAATTCCCGGAGCCGATGTTGTTATACTCGCGGTTCCTGATGTTGCTCTCGAGAAAGTGACTTCAGAGATTATCCCACTGATGAAAACAGGTGCCATTGCAGTAACACTTGACCCGGCTGCAGCCCTTGCAGGCAAACTCTTCGACCGCTCCGATATTGCTTACTTTATAGCCCATCCTGCTCATCCTTCTATTTTCAACTGGGAACCAAACGAGGAAGCCATGAAGGATCATTTTGGTGGCGTTGCTGCCAAACAAGCCATTGTATGTGCACTAATGAAAGGGACCGATAAAGATTATAAAACCGGAGAAGATCTGGCTAAAACATTTTATGGCCCCGTTTCCCGATCTCATAAAATTACAGTTGAACAAATGGGTCTTCTCGAGCCAGCCCTGGTAGAAACTCTTGCATCTACCTGCGTTTATGTTATCCGTCAGGGGCTGGACGAAGTAATACGTAAAGGTGTTCCAGCTGAGGCAGCACGCGATTTCCTTCTTGGTCACCTACGCATTCAAATGGCAGTTCTTTTCAATGAACTTCCGGGAGCTGTATTTTCTGATGCTGCCAATAAAGCGCTTCAACGTGGTTTAAAAGAATTTATAAAAGAAGATTGGAAAAAAGTTTTTGATGATGACAATGTGAAGGAACAAATAATCTCCATTACATAAAACATTAACTCCTTTTTCGGTTTCGGATTATTGGAACTGGATTTATACAAGAGGATATTACGATTTTAATTTTAAATTAAGTAGTTAGTATTATTAAAAAGCCGCCCGCTGAGAAGAAGACGGCTTTTTCCTTTTGCAGTTACTATCTTAAAAACAATAGCTTCGATGGTATTTTTTAGCTTTCATCCCGAATAATCTTATCTTTGCAAAAAATTTTCAAAAAAGCTTTTATATACCAAAGGAATATATGAACCCGAATGAACTGAGTGAACAGGAACTTATCCGCAGAAATTCACTGGAAGAATTACGCAAAGCAGGAATTGAACCTTATCCGCACGAAGGATGGCAGATAAATACTACAACAACCGAAATCCTGAGCAATTACAAACCAGAACTTAACAATTATCAGGAAGTATCTCTGGCAGGACGGATAATGAGCCGCCGTATTATGGGCAGCGCTTCCTTTGCTGAAATTCAGGACCAAAACGGGCGTATTCAGATCTATATTAAACGTGATGATATTTGCCCGGGAGAAAACAAAGACCTGTATAATCTGATTTTCAAGAAACTGCTCGACATTGGA
>JAAUTT010000111.1 GCA_012031335.1 Bacteroidales bacterium
GGGCTTCCCATATATCGGTTTTCTCTTTATAAATGGCATATTTTGATTTAACTTCAGCTGTTACATTTTTAAGACTGTCATAAATCTGAACATGAATACCTTCCGGAAATTCGTAATATGATTCTTTTGTATTGGAAAAACTAAGAACCAGCTTGGAGTTAACTTTTGCCTTTAAAAGTGATGAATCGTAATATAGAATTTCTGAATTTACGACGGTAGCGTCCGGAACTTTCTCGGGATCGCTCAGTGCCTGAACTACTTCCAGATCATTTTCGCAGGAAACTGAAAATATCCCTGTAAAAATTATCAAACCTGAAACAGCAAACCCTGTAATAAGAATTTTTAACTTCCTGAGAATGGAAGAAAAAGATATTCTTATTTTTTCTTTTAGTCATATTTCTCTGTTTTAATCAAACTTGATTTTATTAAACCAATAATCGTACAAAGAAATACTCAAATTAACAATATGATAATTTTCCTGGAGCAGGTTATAATCGGTGGTGCCTCTTTTTCCGTATTGGTAGGACAATTGTATGGACGATCTGGTGCGGCGGAATGGAAACTTTAGTCCGAAAGTTACTCCATAATCCTGAATTTGCTGACCATTTACCTTTAAATAGGTATCGTTCATGTAGAATCCTGCTCTTATTCCCACTCTTTTCCAGTAACTGCGGATGGCTTTTTCGTCTGGTGTATACTGCAGACCAAAATTCAGGTATCGGGTATCTACCAGTGTGTCGAATCTATTAAAAGAATGATAATCCGACCATTTCTGGGTAGAATAATCCGCAGCAAAAATAAGTTTGTTTTTATAATTAAGTGATATTCCAGCACCGTACAAAAGAGGCAGATGCTCTTCAACTTTTCTTTCATTATAAAAATCAATGGTGTCTATTGAAGTTCTTTCACCATAAATACTCCCGGTGAAAGGATTAATAAAAGTATCAACTGAACTGTAGGTGTTGGTAATCAAAAGAGAATTACGGGTAATCAGGCGGCTTTTGTTTTCAAGAATTCCTCCCAGTACAACGCTAAAATCATCTGATAGCTTTATATTATACTGAAAGCCAAAAGCCAGGCTTGTACTACGGACAGATTGTTGTTGAAATCTTTCCGTTGGAAAAACAGGAACTCTTGTTTCGTCTTCGTTCATGTAACTATGACTCTGTTCCAGTGAGCCAAACAGAACGTTTAAATTTACCCCGACAGATAAGTTTTTAATCCGGAATCCATTCCCAACAAAAAACTTGTTCAACCCACCTGATCCTTTGTAATTATATACAAACAAGGAATTATAATTTACAAGATCGTAACCCATCCGGGAATAAGGAACAATTCCAATTGCGCTGTTCCACCAGCGGGTAACAGGAAAACCAAAAACGATATGTCCCAAGGAAGCATTAACATCCGTACCCGAACCACTTTTCGACTTATAATCGGTTACCTGCGAGAAGAGACCAAAATCGAAAAGAAATGAAAGTGAATCTTGTGTTGTATAAGATGCTGGATTTAGATAATTCAGAGAATTCGGCAGCCGAAGTCCTATACCTGTGCCCCCCATACCTTTATTACTGACTAATCCCTGACTGGAGAGATCACCTAAACCATAACGGGAATAAGGGGAATAGGTATTCGTTTGACTAAAAGCGGCAACGCTTAAGAACGAAAATAAGAAAAAAGCTATTTTATGCATTAAAATTCAGAATTCTGTTTAAACCAATTAGTACTAAATTTGAGACCACAAATATGGTATTTTTTACTTTATTATCAAAGAATTTCGCATCGCCTCCGGTAACCAGTGTCAGCAAGTCGGGATATTGATTTTTTAGCGCATCAATATAGCTATCCATTTCAAAAATAATGCTGTTTTGTACCCCACCGGTAATTGCTTCTTTCGTATTTTGTCCAAGAAAGGGTGTATTATCTTCGGGGCCCAGCAATGGAAGTTTGCTTGTAAACTCATGAAGCGATCGAAAACGCATTGTAAGACCGGGTGAAATATTTCCACCCTTGTATTCTCCTTTTGAGTTTATAAAATCGAAAGTAATGGCACTCCCGGCGTCAATAACCAAAATGTTTTTCGATGGATAAAGATAATTGGCTCCAATAACAGCAGCCAGCCTGTCCTTACCCAACGTTTGGGGTGTTTGGTAGTGATTCTTAATGGGTACATGCGTTTGGTAGTCGAGTATGATCAATTTCTGAAGTCGACTTTGGAGAAGCTTGATCAACTTCTCATCCCTCACCCTTACACTGCTTACTATACCTTTTTTTATACCCGGAAACTGAAGAAAAAGTTCCGTTATTTCGGCTGCTCCATACTCAGTAAATACTGATGAATAAACAACTTCATCATCTCTGAAGATGCAAACCTTAATAAACGAATTTCCTATGTCGATACAGATGTTCATATTGATGCCGGGTTCACTAACAATTACCTGCAAAAGTATAAAAGCCTTACACACCCGCGATAAAAGAACGAAATATAATGGTTAATAATATGGAACCAGTCATTTTTTTGAATTTTTAAGAATTTTAATGAAACCGGTTATGTATGAAACTATATTTGTTGTTTTGAAATTATATTATTGTTTTCGAACCAGCAAATAGCGGCAGCAATGGAATCACTTACAGGCGTTTGTGGCATTTCAAGTTCCTTTACTGCTTTATTTCCCGAATAGTAAAGCTTGAGGCATAAAAGTCTGGCATTGGTATAATTTAACATAGCCGGACGTTTCGAAATTTTCTCAAAGAGAGAACCGAATATTCCCATTGTTAAAATCAGAAATTTAGGAAGCAGGATTTTTGTTTGAGCTTTTTCCCTGATGATGGATAAAGTTTCAAAAAACTCCCAATAGCTTAAATTCTCGTTTGCCAAAAGATAGCTATTCTCCGTTTTTACCCATGGTGATGGCATTACAGACTGCCACAGCGGCATCTCGTACATCGACAAAACTTTTACCCCCAGGTGGGCAAAACTGAATTTTTTTATCGAGCCCCATCAGAATAATTTTCCCTGAGCTGGGCTTTGAGTCATATGGGCCGATCATAAAAGCTGGGTTTACAATCACCACCGGAAGCTGCGATTTTTCAATTTCGCGCAAAACATGCTGCTGGGCAATGAACTTACTCATAATATACCCCGAGTTGAAATTGAAAAAGCTGAATTCAGACAATTCATTGGCAGGTTTTAACTTACTACCATAACCAAATGTATTGGCGGTACTAACGTAAATCATTTACCAATTTTCAGGTTTTTTACAACCTCGAGTATTAATAGCGTGGCCTTTACATTTATTTCTTCGTAATGTTCAAAATTTGTAGGCCACTGGTCGGTTACGCAGCTGCATGAATAATGGCATCCTGACCTTCGGCGGCTTGGGCAAGATCCTCGTACTTATTCAGACTGCCGAGAAACCGGTCATATTTTAAACCCTGCAATGCGGGAATTACGCTCAGATTACGGACGAAAATCCGCACCTCATTACCTCTTCGTATGAGTTCCCGTACAATGTTACCTCCAAGTAAGCCGGAAGCTCCTGTTACCAATATTTTCATAAAGTCAGATATTTAAGCAGCTTTTGGTTTAGTTTTTACAATTTCCCGCTGGATCACATTTCCAAGAATACGAAGACGCAGCGTTTCGGGAAAAAGTCTCATCAACCAATGATTAAAGTTGTTAAAAAAACCCGGAATTACAACCTTCTTGTTTTCGGCAACTGCCTTTAAGGCTATTCTGGAAATGGCGCCAGCAGTAAGAAGTCCCATTCGGCCAAAGATACCCTGTTTCATAATACGTGCAATCACATCGGGATTGGTAAGTATTGGGCCGGGATTGAGCACACTCACCTTTACCGAAGTACCTTTCAGCTCTTCCGATAAACCTCTGGAAAATGAATATATGAAAGCCTTAGAAGCCGGATATATTGTTTTGTATGGTATCGGACTAAATGCTGCCATACTCGAAACATTCAGTATATAGGCATGAGGGTGCGATTTTAGTTCTTCCAGCATCAGGCGGGTTAAAAGAGACGTGGCCCTTACATTTAGCTGAATTATTGCATCGAGATAGGCCACCGAAGCCTCCTGAAAAGGTACCGTACCACCCATTCCGGCGTTATTGATTAAAAAATTAACCTGATATTGTTCCAGCACCTCCTTAGCCAGGGAATAAATAAAACCGATATCGGTAAGATCTCCTTCATAAGCGGTGGCTTCAATCTTGAAGTTAACTTTCAGCTGTTCGCAGAACTCCCTTAAATTCCGACCCGGGAGGGCAACAAGTATCAGATTCATATTCTGTTTTGCACATTCAATAGCCAGTTCCCGTCCAAGACCTGAGCTGGCACCGGTTATAAAAGTGTATTTGAATTTTGTTTTCATTTTTAATGGTTTTATTAGGCGGACCTTACTCGTCCCTTTTTCAAAATTGAAATGCTGAAATAATAGGCGAATACTGCCATTGGTAGTCCGAGAATAAGGCCACCTGTAAGCAATGCAAAGAGAACCCCCGGAGTACCCAGAAATAAGGTGAATATATCGCCTATCCTAAGTTGTTGGGGTATTTCAATATTGATATGGGTGCGGGTAACAAATTTCCCCATAAAAAAGGCGGCACTGTAAAAGGCTGGAGCTGTGAGAATATTAATATGGTATACTCCAATTACAGAAGCTATTCTGTTCCATTTCAAGAAAGAAGTTAAGCCAATGGCGATAAATACTTTTGTTCCGATAAAGGGAGTGGTTCCCAGAAAAACTCCAAGAGCATATCCCTTCGATATCTTTTCGGGTGATTCTTTTATCTGCAAAAGCCTTGATTTTATATTCTGCATCAACTCATCTTCATTTTATTTTTGTGCAGCAATATTCCTGAAAGCATCCATTGTATTTACAAGGTTGCTCTGTATGATGGGATCAGTAATCCAACGGGGAAATTTTGGAGGCTGTCCCGACATAATGGTATATGAAACTTTGCAGGTATTACTTGAGGAAGTAGTTATTACCCAGCTTCCCAGTAAATGGTCAATTCTGGTAATGCCATCTTTTGCAGGAATATAATCGGGGATGCCTTTCATCTGAACATGGAATACTTTTTCGGATGAGGTTTGAAGTAATTCATATTTAACAATACAATCCTGATTGCTTAACGGCCAGGGTATATCGTATTGAATATATGAGTACCAATGAGAATCCGAGGGCTTTTCCATCAGATTAAACTTGTTAACTCCCTTCATCCATTTTAAGGCTAGTGTTTCGTTCTTTAGTAAATTCAATACCCTTTCAGGAGTTGTTTGTACATAAAATTCTGCTTTGAGTTCTCTCACCTGCAATTTTATTAGGCATCAAAACCCAGCGGTAATACAAATTAATGTTCAGCTCTTTTTTAATGAAGGTATATTGATCGGTACTGAGCTTTTCGGAAGTGGAATCCGGTTGATTTAACAGTATTAGTAAAAGTGAACTTAACATAAATGTTTTCATAATGAATCGTTTTATTCTGATATACTTCCAGGACAGTTCATCAGACGATCCCCCCTACTCCGTTGAAAAATAATTTTGGAATAACTCAAAGTATTTTATAACTGCCTACGATCGATAAATTTGTATACTTTTGCCTCTCAATATTTCAATATACATGGGCTTTCAAAAAATAAGAAACATCAAACCACCGGGTTGGTTAAATCAATTCCCGAGGTAAAAGAACACATCGAACTTATGTCGTTTCTTATACAATCATTTCCGGAAAAAAGCAGAACAACCATAAAATCATTGTTGACTCATAAACAGGTTCTTGTAAATCAACAGGTAACTTCTCTCTATAATTATAAATTAAAACCGGGTGATCGGGTTGAATTATTTAAAGGAAAAGGATTGGCCAAGCATGACCTCGAAGGTATTAAAATAGTTCATGAGGATGATTTTATCATTGTAATTGAAAAGGCTTCAGGACTTTTATCGATCGCAACTTCGGGTGAGAAAGAAAAAACGGCATACCAGATGCTTAGCCGTTATGTAAAAATGAAGGATCCGTTAAATCTTATATTTATATTGCATCGTCTCGACCGGGAAACATCGGGCGTAATGATGTTTGCCCGCAACAAGGATGTACAGGCCACTTTACAATATAACTGGCGCGAAATGGTGGTTGAAAGAACCTATACAGCTGTTGTTGAAGGTCAAGTTGAGAAACAACAGGGAATAATCAATTCGCGGCTCCTTGAAAGTAAAGCCATGAAAATTCATTCTACTAAAAAACAAGATGAAGGACAAGAGGCCATAACTCACTATAAGCTCGTTAAGCAATCCAAAGATTATGCATTGATGGAAATTTCGCTTGAAACAGGCCGCAAAAATCAAATCCGCGTCCACATGCAGGAAATGGGTAATCCGGTTGCCGGGGACAAAAAATATGGCGCTCAAACAAATCCTTTACACCGTTTAGCCTTACATGCCAGTTTGCTGGTATTCCGGCATCCTGTTACAAAGGAGGTACTTCGTTTCGAGAGCCCGGCTCCTATAAGCTTTACGCATTTAGTTAACCGGTAGAATTAAATACCTTCAGGTCTTTTATTTTGCAAATCCTTCTATCTTTGCATTTTTAATGCATAAAAATGCTTTTACATAACAGGATTAATAGAAAAGAACTGGAAACCAGACTTATGGAGGAGCCATTTAAACGATTAACCTTATCGTTTTATCGCTATTTCCGGTTAGAAGCTCCTAAAGAATTCCGGGATAACCTTTATCAGCAATGGTCGAAACTCGGTTGTTTCGGAAGAATTTACATTGCTCATGAGGGTATAAACGCACAAATGAGCGTTCCTGAACATAGTAAAGAAGCATTTGTCAGTCACCTGTTTTCAATTAAGGAATTGAAGGATATTCCACTTAAATGGGCTGTAGACGATGATGGGAAATCTTTCTATAAACTTACAGTGAAGATTCGACCCAAGCTGGTTGCCGACGGATTGCCCGAGGGTTCGTTTGACATTACCAATGTTGGCAAACATCTTACTCCTTTGGAATTTCATGAAGCTATTGACGAACCTGGCACTTTGGTGGTAGATATGCGCAATCATTATGAAAGTGAAATTGGCCGTTTCGAAAAAGCTATTTGTGCTAATTCTGATACTTTTGGTGAGGGGATATTAAAAATTGCAGAAGTTCTTCAGGACCATAAAGATAAAAAAATAATGCTTTATTGTACAGGCGGTATCCGATGCGAAAAAGCCAGTGCCTTTCTGCGCCATGTGGGTTTTAATAATGTAAACCAGCTTTATGGCGGTATTATTGAATATGCTTACGTTATCAGACATTTAAATTTGCCATCGAAGTTTGTTGGCCGTAATTTTGTTTTCGACCGCAGACTTGGAGAAGATATCACCGGGAGTGTGATTAGCCATTGCCATCAATGTGGTCAACCGGCTAACACACATGTCAACTGCGATAACCCCGATTGTCATTTGCTATTTATACAATGCGAAAGTTGTTCAATAAAATATTCGAAATGCTGTAGCGAAGAGTGCCGGAATATTGCTTGTTTACCGGAAAACGAAAGAAGGTTATTGAGAAAAACTAAGCAAGAGAAGTATGCTATGAGTAAAATATTCAGTAAAGGCAATCTTTTGAAAAAAAATCTGAAACCAATACCGTTAAGGGAAGAAAAAATTTAAAAATAAGCGCCGGTAACAGGAAATTACCGGCGCCCTTCAATTTAACCCTAAAATAAACACCTATTTAGCTTGTGCAAATTCAAGTTTAACCGATATTGCTACTTCATCACTAAACCACAGCTCCTCCAGCCTCGGTCACGGGCGCTCCAGGTTAACCCAAAAAGCCGAACGGCTTATCGTTGTAGCAGCCTTAAAACCAGCTTTAATATTTCCGTAAGGGTCTTTAACTGTACCACCGTATGTAACATCGAATTTTACCGATTTAGTAACATCGCGAATGGTAAGATTACCAATCAATTCATACTTATTTCCTGATACTTTTTTGAAAGATGTACTTTTGAACGTCATCTTTGGGAATTTGGCAGCATCGAAAAAGTCAGGTGCTTTTAAATGATTATCGCGCATTTCATTATCGGTATTGATACTGTTTACGTCAACCGTAAAATCAATCGAGGCATCAGTAAAATCCGGGTTGGGTGCCGATATGCTTCCAGTATACGTTTTGAAAGTTCCTTCAACTTCCGAAATTACAAGATGGGTAACCGTAAATCTCACCGAAGAGTGGGAGTTGTCGAGATTCCATTTAACCTGACCGAACATTGATACCTGCGAAAGCGCGAGTACAAAAAGAAATACTACTTTTTTCATGGTTTATATATTTACTTGGTTTATTTCTGTTTAAAACTGGAATATCAACACCCCTGTTTTCAAATTGTTTAATACTTTTTTTCATTCTCAAACAATAATTTGCTTTTCAGGTACTTAGTAATTAAAATATATTTAGTTACTTTTGATAACTTAAAGATAGCAATGAAATAATAATCGGGCAATAAGGCACTTTGTGATAACAAGGTAACTTTCAGGTAACTAATATTGAAAATCAGATGGATGATATTCAGAAAAAAATAAAGGAATTATTTGTTCCAAATCCTCACTTTGCGGGATTTTGCCCGATAAAAGATGTAATGGACCGTTTTGGTGATAAATGGTCAATTTATACGATATTAAGTTTAGGGCAATCGGATAAACTTCGTTTTAACGAACTTCGGAATCAGATAACAGGAATATCGCAGCGCATGCTAACAGTAACGCTTCGATCTCTCGAACAGGACGGACTGGTTATCCGCACCATCTATCCGGAAATCCCTCCACGTGTAGAATATAAATTATCCGATATGGGAAAAAGGTTTGCTGCTTCAACTACTTAATCTTGCGGAATGGGCTGGTACCAATATGCCTGAAATTATGAAAGCAAGACAGCAGTTTAGTCAAAAGAACGATCGAATTCCAGCAGATAATTAATGCTAATCCCGGTTACTGCGCTCACCCAAAGCGCTTTTAATTTTCCCGTATGCTTCTTCGAGTGAAACTTCGGGTTGAATAAAATTAAATTTACCCCAAAAGCTATCATCGTAAGAATCGCTTACCTCGGCAAATATATGGTTAGGCCTAACCAGTTCCGAACTTTTAAAGCGTGTTATATTAGTCGAGTCCGAATCGGTAATCACGAGTTCAGATACCGAATGATAAGTGGAGTTAAAGAAGCTAAACTTTTTACGCACCCTTATTCGAATTTCTTCGCGAACATGGTGCAGTTTCCATTTGTCATCAGGATTGGTATAACTTACAAGATAATTTGCTTCCAGAACTTTAGCTTTTATTTTCGAGGAACTTTTTTTAACCATTACACTGGTTGCATAATCCAATCCTCTGGGACTGATTCCAAATTCCGATTTA
>JAAUTT010000112.1 GCA_012031335.1 Bacteroidales bacterium
ATAATCCTGTTTCAGGTACTTTAACCTTTATTTGTTTTGGAACTCCATCCCGAATTATTGAAACAGTTACTTCTTCATTTTTATGTTTTAGAATTTCAGTTCGAAACTGGTCAAAAAACTCTGTTTTAACAGTGTCAATAGCTACCATTTTGTCTCCCTTCTGAAATCCGGCTGTTTTTGCTGGTGACCCTTTACTGAATACATCCACATAAAAGGGAAATCTAGGTTGGATGAATTCTTTTGGTTTTTTAATCAGAGAGGCTACCAATGTTTTTGGTATGTCGATATTGACAATTTCTCCGTTCCGTTCTACCTGAATGGTTTTTGAACTATTCAGTACAAGGTCGGGCATAATATCTCTGAAATTTTCAACTTGATTATTGTCTATAGAAATTACCTTATCACCATTTTGTAAACCTATCTGAAGGGCTAGAGAGTCGCAACTAATACCATATTTTGCATTCTTTGATGGTAGGTACTCTTCACCCCAAACAAACAATACAAGGGAATAAATAACAAGTGCCAGAAGAAAATTTACAAGCACACCGCCAACCATGATTAAAAGCCGCTGCCACGATGGTTTTGAACGAAATTCATATGGCTGGGGAGGTTGCTTCATCTGTTCCACATCCATCGATTCGTCAATCATGCCGGATATTTTTACATAACCACCAAGGGGTAACCAGCCTAAACCATATTCTGTTTCACCTCTCTTAAATTTTAAAAGGGAAAACCAGGGATTAAAAAACAGGTAGAATTTTTTCCACTCTTGTTTTAAAAAAGTTTGGCAAAAAAGAAATGACCCATTTCATGGAGGATCACTAAAATGCTAAGACTTAAAAGGAATTGGGTGATTTTTATTAATATTTCCATCAGGTTTATATCAAATTTGTGTGTTTATTAACGATTTAGTGTATTTAATTGTTTCTTCATGACTGTTTTTAAGATCTTCATATCCGGGATTTGCTATATATTTCATAGTTTCCATTGCTTTCTCTATATTTTCGGACATCTCAAGAAATCCTATCTGCTCTTTTAAAAATGCTTCCACAACAATTTCGTTGGCTGCATTCAAAATACAAGGCATGTTTCCCCCTTTTTCCAGAGCGATGTAGGCCAATGCGAGATTCCTGAAATTTTGTGTGTTGGGTTGTGTAAATGTGAGAGATGGATACTTGGAAAAGTCTAGTCTCGGAAAATTATTCTGATGTCGCATAGGATATGTAAATGCATATTGTATGGGTAATTTCATATCAGGAAGTCCCATTTGAGCTTTTATTGAGCCATCAGTGAACTGTACCATGGAATGAATGATCGACTGAGGATGCACAATTACCTCAATTTGATGGGGTTCAACCTGAAACAACCAACGCGCTTCAATAACTTCTAGACCTTTGTTCATTAATGAGGCTGAATCAATTGTTATTTTTGCCCCCATTTCCCAGCATGGATGTTTCAAAGCATCATGCTTTTTTACATCTTTAAGGAAATCCCTGTCTTTTCCAAGGAACGGGCCTCCTGAAGCCGTAAGAATGATTTTTTCAATTTTGTTATGCCATTCACCTTGCAAACACTGAAATATTGCTGAATGTTCGGAATCGACGGGTAAAATAGCCACTTTGTTTTCGGCAGCCAGTCGTGTAATTAAATCTCCGGCTACTACTAGGGTTTCTTTATTTGCCAGAGCAATATGTTTTCCTTTTTTTATAGCATTGATTGTAGGCAATAATCCGGAATAACCAACCATGGCAGTCAGAACCAGATCGATGGATTCCATCTCTGCTACCTGCGCAATCGCATCACTTCCACTGTAAACCTTAATGGGGAAATTAGCCAGAGCTTCTTTAACATGTGAATATTTACTTTCGTTTGCAATTACAACTACATTAGGCACATAGCGGATGGCCTGCCGGATAAGCAAATCGGCATTGTTGTTGGCAGTTAAAACTTCAACCTCAAAAGAATCGGAGTACCGGTCAATTACCTCAAGTGCTTGAGTTCCGATTGATCCTGTAGAGCCTAATATGGCAATGTGCTTTTTTTTATCCTGCATTTTATTTAAATAAAAGGCCGAAAATAAGCTTTTATAAGTGAAAAACTACCAGGTGAGTTACCAATTTTTAAAATACTATGAAATCCCTTGGGTTCACGGGTTTTCCATCGTACCATAACTCAAAATGAAGGTGCGGTCCTGTTGTGAGTTCTCCCGAGTTACCTATAATGGCTATCGCATCGCCGCTCTTTATTTTTTCGCCCGATTTTTTTAAAAGGCTTGCACAGTGCTTGTATACGGTTACAATATTATTGGCGTGTTGAAGCTGAATTACATTTCCTGTTTCGACAGTCCACGAGGATAGTATTACTGTACCATCCATAGCTGCTTTTACGACTTCATTGGGGTTGGCAACAATATCTATCCCGAAATGCCCTTCCTTAGCATTAAATTCGTTGGTAATTAAACCTTTAACAGGTGTAAAGAAATTCATGTCGGCAATCGAACTTCTTTTACCTTTATCAATAGAAGCTGTGAAATTAAATTGTTCCTGCTTCTCAATCTGTTGCCGGAAAACTGAATCTGCTGCCGATTTTGTAAAGGATATGTTTTTAGCATACATCCCCTGACTCATAGTAGAGTCTGTTTGTATAGGTTCTTCCCCCGAAATGAGCGCTCTAAGATTTTCAAAATACTGGGTTCGCATCCTGAGCGAATTTTCCAGTGAATCTATTTTAAGAGCATTCAAAACAATTTCTCTTCTCATATCCTTACTCGGATATCCGGGGATAAATTCGCGTAATGGCGTAAAAGCTATAACTACTATTACAATAGTTGTCATTAATATGGAAACTGTGCCAATTACCGAAAGAACATTTAACAGTGATAACCGTAAATGCCACACTTCTTCAAAGGTATTGTCGTTGAAGAAAACAAGCCTGTATTTGTGTTTAAGCCTGTCGAGAAGCAATTTACGCTGTTTATTCCGTTTGAAATTCGACATGAATGGGTTAAAATTATATTAATACGAATGTAAAAATTATTAAATAACTTTTACTGCTTTTGGATCCGACATCCACAAACCATGTTTGATACAATTGCTCATGGCCGATAAATTCATACTAACTTCCGGTGCCACAATGTAAAAATCAACTTCCACATGATTGGGCTTATTCCCTAATGCCCCGGGGGTGAAAGTGGCCTGTGCTATAAAGGTTTCACGGTTCCAAAGCTGAACATAACTTATATAGTGGTCAAAATCGTCGGGGTGAACATAGGCATCTCCTAATTTTATTTTCACTTTGAATTTTTCGCCTTTTCTTACTTCATCAGGACAAAAAATATGAGGTGTATGACGGTCGAAATAGTCCTTTCTTACTTCTTTTTCTTCCTCTTCGATGTCAACTGTTCTGAAAACACGTGGCATAGCAGTTCTAATTATAAGGTGTTTAGAATTATTATTCTCAAAAATACAATTATTTTTTGTGTATTTGATCAATATCTATTACATTTGCAGCTCTTAATTAGAAACTGATTTTTTAAAAATATATTGCGGGATGGAGCAGTGGTAGCTCGTTGGGCTCATAACCCAAAGGTCGTAGGTTCGAGTCCTGCTCCCGCTACTATAACCCTAGTAAACACTAGGGTTTTTTCATTTGTTGGAAACCTATTGGAAACATTATAAAATTTTGCCTTTTTTAAGTTTCAGAAAACATATCTCACAAAATATTTTTTATTTGGCAAGTAGTATATAATTCCCGCGTGCGAAGGAGTTAATAGGAGTATACAGGATGCGCCCCTCAGTTATTGGTATCTGTAAATTCAAAAATCCAGATACTTTAAATTAATTACCAAAAGTTAATTTTATAAATTAGTGTTTTTAGGCCTGAGTTTTATCATCAAAATAATAGAAAATGTATTTAATGTATGTTGATGAGAGTGGAGATCCCGGAAAACATGAATATGGTTCTCCGCATTTTATTCTTTCTGGTTTGATTGTGTCACATAATGATTGGTTTGGATGTTTACAAAAGTTGAAAGCTTTTAGGAAATCTATAAAGGAAAAGTACGGTTTAAATCAACGAACAGAAATTCATGCTAATGAACTAATTAGAATAAATAAAAATAGCGAGTATCAAAAGATACATAAAACACAAAGAATTAATATTTTAAAAGATTATTGCTCCCAAAATCCAGTGTTGTTTGATAGTGGGAAAATATTGAACATCTGCATAAAAAAAGAGGATTATCCTGATAGTAGTGAAATTCAAAAGGTTGCTTGGAATAGATTGATTCAAAGATTTGATATATATCTCAAAAGGAGGTTAAAGATAAGGGGATAATTATTTCAGATGACACTAACGGATTATTAATAATGAAATTAATGAGGAAAATGCGAATTTATAATCCAGTCACCTCGCATTATTATAACTCTCCTTATAATGCTCCAACAGATAGTATAATTGAAGATTTGTTTCAAAGAGCTTCTCATCACTCTTATTTTATTCAATCAGTTGATGTCGTGGCCCACTTGCTTTACAGAAAAGAATTTCCTAAGGGGAGTTTAAAGAAATTCGGAATTGAAAAATTATTTGAAAGATTTTCTCCAATCCTGCTAAAAGAAGCATCAAAACACGATGATTTTGGAATTGTTAGAAAATAAAAAAACCCTGGTTCAAAAACCAAGGATTTTTTGCGGCCCGATTGAATCAAACGGATTCAAGCAAGTCGACTTAATTCAAAGTAATACAATATTGTGAAAAGAAACAATGACAAATGTCATGTTTGTTAATCTACTGCATTTCTTTTATTCGGTCTGCCAATTCTCTGGGATCAGTCGGAAAAGTTGGGGGGAAATAAATAAAGTATTTTCTTTGCTTCGTTATGGAACATCAAAGAGAAGAAGATTCAAGTTTGTTAAATGTTTTCATAAATATTTCAAAAAGTAATATAATTCAGTCAAAGTTAAACCAACGTCATAGTTGCGTCATAGTTGCGTTATAGTTGCGTCATACATAAGCCATGGTTAAGTCATATAAATGAGATCAGAATATAGGTAATTTTCTATGCTATTCCTGGATTATTCAAAAAAAGGAAATTTTGTATTAATTTGATTATTAGCCTGGTGCACCTGTATCGGGACTAAAACGACATAAAGTTCAACTGATGTGGACTGAAAGCAAATTGAGTATCTGATACTTAATTTAGGTTAGTGGATATGATATTGTTTGCATTGCTGCTTATAATCAGAATATAAAGACAATATATCTTTGTTTTACACTCGGTTTTTCAATAAATTTGATTGTAATTTTTGTGGGACACATCCCTCATTTCATTTATTTCTAAACAGTTCTTTACATCGAGTCCGTTTTATTATTTATAAGAAATATCTTATTTATGAATAATCCAAACTTTGCACTGATTACTAATGCATCGGGCGATGCTGGTTATGAGCTTTCACGGATTCTGGCTCAAAATCATTTCAACCTTTTACTTGCAGGAGGTCACCAAAATATCCTGGATAATATGGCTGAAGAATTCCGGTACATTTATGATATTAAGGTAATGGTTTTTAATATGGATTTTCGAAAACAGGATAATGCGCTCAACCTTTATCATGAAATTAATACCCGGAAAATTCAAATTAATACTCTGGTAAATCTTGGTCATTACTCATTATCCGGAATATTTGCAGGGAACGAAGCCTGTATTACAGCCGATATCATAAATCAAAATATCACATCGTACGTTGTCCTTTCAAAATTATTTCTCCCGGATATGTTAGCTCGGGATTCAGGTACTATCTGGAATGTAATGCCGGTGAAAAACAGTCTTCCTGTTGAATTACAACCTTTGTATCCTGCAATTTTATCGTTTGTAAATACTTATACAGCCGAATTACAGTCATCCTATAAAAATTTCAATGTTCAAATAGCTTCGGTTTTGCCTGAGAACAAAATGCCTTTCTTTCCCCGACTTTGGAAATACGATTTTATCCGGACTGTCCGAAATGTTTATCAGGATAACAATGTTTGAAATTGTTTCGCATCTCTTCCAGTTTTTTACCTGAATTGATTTTTTTTGTTAAAATATTCTTTAAAAACTAACAAAAATTTCCGTTGGATTTCTTAACACATTACTGGTAGTGCCCGTATAAGATTCAGCCGATCCTGTTTGACCGGCTAAATTTTAACCTGAAATTTTATCACTGATGGATGTAATGAGTGTTGATCGTAATAAAGTGCAGCATGTGTTGGGAATTGTTGATAAAATGCTGGAAAAGGCCGATGCTAAAAGTTCACGATATAATATCCTTTTGTTTATTAAAAGCTATAGTTTTTATCTGATGGATAAAAACGAAGAATCTCTCCATATCTGTAACCGGCTCATAGAGCACAGCTATCAGGTAAATTACAACAAATCTATTGTTTGCCAGGCATATAATCTGAAAACTATGATATATATGCGAAACAGTCAATTTTCGAACATGTACGACTCCATTAGCCGGTCGCTCTCGGTAGACGAAAATAATGCCGAGACGTTGCAACTGTTTAATATGTTTAAGGAAAAACTGGTTTGCTGATTATTCTGTGATAGCAAACACATAATTACCTCCATAGATACTGAAATTATTGCTCGTTCTTAACAAGGATTTTACTAATTTTAATCAGGAGTTTTTTTCATAAAAATTCACTTTATTAATTGCTTAATAATTGAAATGCAGTGAAATTTGTCTCCGGTTATTATTGGAGGTAAAAATTTTAGTTAATGAAATCGGGGAATTTAAGAATCTTATCAACCGATAGGTTGGAGTTGTATATAAAGTGGTGGGAACCAGCAGGTTCTCCGGAAGGCGTAATTTTGCTGATCCATGGGTTGGGTGAACACATTAACCGCTATAATCACTGGGCCAAGGCTTTTAATGATAATGGATGGTCTTTGTGGGTTTTGATCTTAGGGGGCATGGGCACTCCGAAGGCAAGCGTGGAAACGGAAATTATGAGGATTATCTGAACGATATTGAAACAGTTTATAAATGGTTAAAGCTTCGGTATGGAAATTTACCAAGGGTTTTGTACGGCCATTCCATGGGCGGTAATTTAGCTCTCGGCTATGCAATCAATTGCAAACCGGATATCGATCGGCTTATTGTAACTTCTCCCTGGCTTAAGCTAACCAAACCTCCTATGGTTCCTCTTGTCATTTTTGCAAAGCTGGCAGTAAAATTTTTCCTTCTTTAACTTTCCCGAATGGAATTTTCCCACATCAGCTAAGCCGCGATAAGAATGTTTGGGAGGAAGTATTAAATGATCCCCTGGTACATAACCGTATTTCAATCTCTACCTTTCTACAAATGCAGCATTGGGCTTCGTTTATTTTAAAAACAAGCACAAAATAAGTATACCTTTGTTGTTATTACATGGCAGCAGAGATAAAATCACTTCATGGAAAGGTTCAAATATACTGGCTCAGGAAACCAGCGAAAATACTTGTTTCAAAATTTTCGACAACTGTTTCCACGAACTTCATAAAGAATTAAACAATCTGGAAGTTTTTGATTTTATATCCTCGTGGTTGAACAACTTAAAACATACGAACTTTAAATCTTATGTCAGTTGAAGTTTTCAGGACTATAGTTCAGATTCAGCCTTCCGAAAGAAAGATAAACTACCATACACCCATCATCCTGGTAGGATCATGCTTTACCGAAAATATCGGAGAGAAGCTTAATTACTATAAATTTCCTCAAAGTTTAAATCCTTTTGGTATTACCTATAACCCCTTTTCTGCTGCCCAAAGTATTCACCAGATTATGGATAATAAGCAATTTGCCAGAGGCGAACTTGGTTTTGCAAACGATTTGTTCTATAGTTTCGATCATCATTCAAAATTTTCCGACCAAAATCCCGAAAAGTGCCTGAATAAAATAAATTCCTCCATCACTCAGGCGAATAATGCCATGAACAAGGCTGTATTTCTTTTCATTACGCTGGGGTCAGCATATTATTATACTCACAAGGATTCCGGTAAAATAGTTTCCAATTGCCATAAATTGCCCGATAGCGAGTTTAACCGTTCTTTGGCCGAAATGGACGATATTGTTCAGGCTTATAATAATTTGTTTATCCGGTTAATTAAATTCAATCCTGAATTGCAGGTTGTATTTACGATTAGTCCTATAAGGCACTGGAAAGATGGTGCGCACGAAAACCAGGTTAGTAAAGCTGCGCTTCATTTGAGCGTGGAAAAGCTTTGCCGGATGTTTAATCATGTTACTTACTTCCCTGCCTACGAGTTAATGCTCGACGAATTGCGCGATTATCGATTTTATGAGGAAGATATGCTGCATCCTAACAAAACTGCCATTGATTTTATATGGAAAAGGTTTGTAACAGCATTTATGGGCAGCGATACCCATAAAATTATGAACGAAGTTGATAAAATTCAACTTGCCCGCTTGCACAGGCCTTTTAATGCAAATACCGAAGCATTTCAAAGCTTTGTGGTGCAACAGATAAACAAAATAAAATATCTCACCGAACAGTATCCCGGAATTAATTTAACTTCTGAATACGAATATTTTAGGTCGCACTTAGGTGAAATTTGATAACAAAATTTCTTTTAGTGAACTTTTTGTTTATTGCATTTGTTTAAAGTTTCAAATTATCAATAAACAAAATGAAAATTCAATTTACTTTACTCATATACTTAATTCCATTATTAAGTTTTTCGCAACAACGCGACAATGGCATTATCGAAGGAAGGGTGTATAATTCCAAAAATAATGAACCTGTATCTTTCGCCAATATTGTTATCAAAGGTACTACAATCGGGGTGTTGGGTGATGCCGACGGGAATTTTATTTTTTCTGGTGTTAAGCCGGGTTATGTCGAAATACAGGTAACATCAGTCGGATTTAAGAGTTACATTTCGCAACCTATTCTGGTTACCAATGCCAAAAAAGTTTACCTCGACGTTCCCATGGAAGAAAGTCAGACTCAATTGCAGGAAGTGGTTGTTCAGGCATCCTCTTTTCGCAAAAAAGAAGAAAGCCCGCTCTCTCTCCGGCGTATAAGTATCGACGAGATTGAACGAAGTCCTGGTTCAAACCGCGATATATCCAAGGTAATTCAATCATTTCCGGGTGTCTCTTCTACTCCTTCGTTTCGGAACGATGTGATAGTGCGGGGCGGTGGTGCCAGCGAAAACAGATTTTATCTCGATGGTGTTGAAATTCCGAATCTAAACCATTTTGCTACACAGGGTGCTTCAGGTGGGCCTGTTGGAATTATTAATGTTGACTTTATCAGGGAAGTAAATTTTATTCGGGGGCTTTTCCTGCAAATCGTGGCAATGCCTTAAGTTCGGTGCTTGAATTTCTCAGGTAGA
>JAAUTT010000113.1 GCA_012031335.1 Bacteroidales bacterium
AATACTAACTGGTTTATTACAACAACTATATCAGCAAATTCAAATTCCTTATGCTGTTTTTCATGAAATAGAAGCTGGAAAAATCTAGAAAAAGTAGGCGAAAAATAATTATGTTTACTAATAAAAAGGAGTTCAATGATAGGTCCGAACCAACCTGAATTAATGTTCAAACAAAATCCGTTCACCGGAGAAAAGCTATTTATTATAATTGTTATTACCAGGGAGTACAGTAAAATAGCAGAACGTTAGTCTTGGTATAGTTGCCAGTGATATTCTAGCTTTAGCATTAACAAAAACAACATTAAAAAAATTATAATTAAGATATGATAATCAACTATATTCATTGGAACCCTGATCCGGAGATCGTAAATATCTTTGGAATTTCAGTCAGATACTACGGATTACTCTTTGTAAGCGGTTTATTGCTAAGCATTTATATCCTAGGCTGGATTTTTAAACGGGAAAACCTCCCAACGGAGCATCTGGAAAAGTTATCACTTTATAGCATGATCGGGATTTTAGCAGGGGCACGATTAGGACATTGTTTGTTTTATGAGCCTGCATATTATCTCTCGCATCCTATAGAAATGATTTTGCCGGTTACTTTTCCTCCGGATGGTGGGATTAAATTTATAGGTTATCAGGGATTGGCAAGTCATGGTGGCGCCCTGGGAGAACTGATAGCCCTATACTTCTATGCCCGAAAAACTAAACACCCCATGATAGATACCCTTGATCTGATTGCAGTTGTTGCTGCCGTGGCAGGCGTATTTATCCGACTTGGAAACTTTATGAATGGGGAAATTATTGGCATGCCCACCACAAAGCCCTGGGGAGTGATTTTTGAGAACGTGGATAATATACCAAGACACCCTGCACAGTTATACGAGGCCATTTCTTATTTAATCGTTTTTGCTGTAATGATGGTGCTTTACAAAAAAAGGAGAGATAAATTTAAAAACGGATTCTTCTTCGGACTTGCACTCGTGTTAATATTTACTGCACGATTATTATAGAATTTGTAAAGGAGGACCAGGTAGGATTTGAAAACGGAATGACATTTAATATGGGACAACTTTTGAGTCTTCCTTATATTTTAGTGGGAATTGGATTTATCGTTTATGGATTGAGGAAAACTAAAAGATTAATGCACAGCACCACCTAAATTTTATTTGAGGTGGCGTCTGACTTGGAAATCAACATTCCGGCAGGAAATTGATTTGGAATTCTCTGTCAAACCTATGCATAACCCATTGTGATGTTAAGGGGTTGAAAAAATCGCTTTTCAATAAATTGAATTCTTCGGGGTAAGATTTGTGTACTACAGATTTATTCTTCATAAATAGTGCAAATTGTTTATTTAAAGCGTGATCGGAATTTCAGATTTATATTACTCCTTAATATTTTGTAATTTGCTGCAAAGGTGCTATGATACTGAGAGATTGTTGCAGGAAATTTCTGAACTTTTGCATTTATATTTGTACAAGCCGGGAAAAACAAACCTTAATAAAAAGAGAAATGAAAAAAAAATGTGGTGCTTAATTTTAAAATGACAATGCTAAAAGTAGTTTTTTCCTTTATTTGTCTTACTTTATTCGGTAAACAATGTTTTAAGTCAGTCAAATCCTGACAGGAAGCGTGATGCTGACCCCGATACCGCCTGGGTATCGCCAAATAAATCAACACCTTCTTTTGCAAGTTATCAGCTTTATCCCACGCCTGCAAGAGGGAAAGATACCTATGGAAGTTTTATGATTTATCTTCCCCGAGAATACACTAATAGTACAACTAAACACTACCCGGTTATTTACTATTTGCATGGTGGAATGGTAACCAGAGAGAAGGTGAATGGCTGTTGAATGTGATGGACAAGGCAATTAATGCTCACAAGATGTCGCCTGTAATTATTGTATGCGTGCAGGCATTACCTATAGGCTGGTATTGCAATGCCAATTTTGGAGCCAAAGGTGTCAATAGCGGACCAGTTGAAGATGTGCTGATAAAAAATCTGATTCCCTATATCGATTCTCATTATCGAACTATAGCTAAATACACTGGTCGTGGAATTGAAGGCTGGTCAATGGGCGGATTCGGTGCAACAAGACTTGCTTTTAAGTATCCCGAATTGTTCGGTTTCGCATCATCGGTTGCGGGCGCCTTAATTGACTTTCAAGACGAACACAATCCGCAATATCTTCAATACCTTTGGACCTGCTAATGGTGCAGATTCTGAAAAATCAATCGAATATTTTAATTCAGTTCATCCCAGGAATTATGCCCGAATAAATGCAGCTTTGATAAAGAAAAATGTTAAGGTAAGACTTATTGTAGGCGACCAGGATTGGTTGTATAATAATGAGGGGAAACTGATAACAAATATATTCAGCGATTACCTGAATTCGTTAGGTATTAAACATGACTATACAGTTATTAAAGATGTCGGACACATGGTACCTATTGAATTTGGTAATGGTACAAAAGAATATCCTATTCAGTTTTGGGTGGATGCATTTAAAAATCAAAATAAAATAGTGTGTGAATCTTACTTTATATAGAATAGTATTAATCCGTTATAATCTTGAAGATTCAATATTTATATGCTCAACCAGACATAACCAAGAGACTCTATATTTCCATATTGAACCCTAAAAATAATACAATGAAAAAACTATTACTTCTATTCGTATGGTTTCCATTTTTTTCATTTGGACAAACAATCAACCTTGAAAATGTTATAACCGTAATCGGGATATCTGATAAAGAAATTGAACCCGATTGGATTGAGCTGGGAATGACAGCCAAAGAGACAGAAAATATAAAAAAGGAAAGCGAGACAGTGATAATGGAAAATTCTATCTTAAAGTTCATTTTATCGTTAGGAATGGATTCAGGTTGTTTTTCAGTCGACAGATATTCAGCAGACACAAAATACAGATACAGTTCAGGTTCAAAGGTTAATTTGAATAAAGCATATTTACTCAAGGTTAATAATGTAAAGTTACTGGATACCGTTATTGCAAAATGCTTTGAATCAGGTATGGACAACTTGTATGTTAACCAGGTTGGTCACTCAAAAATTGACAGTTTTCAGAATATTTTACTTCAGGATGCTTTAATATCAGCAAAACTTAAGGCACTCTTAATTGCAAAAACAATGGATGTTAGCTTAGGTAAAGTCATTTCTGAAAATGAGACATTTTATCTGGGTAATAATCAGCCTGGATTGCACCAGTTCAATGATTATCGATTAGAAGAAGTTACAGTGAACGCCTATGGTATACAAAATAAAGCACGTGTAGGAAGTTCAATAAGCTTTCAAAAACTTAAATTGGCGAAGACTGTGATAGTAAAATATGAGATTAAATAAGGCGCTTAAACTTTTCAACAGACTTTAAGAAGTTACACCATCCATTTTCACTTTCCGTTCTAAATTCCAGGAAATACCTGCAAAACTATAAGGGATTTAATTACATCTCCAGGAGAAATTATAAAATTCCGGTTTTCATTTTTATGCATTTTGTTCAAATGGATGAACAATTCTGAATTATAGGCTAAATAGCCTTATAGCACACCAAAAGCAGGATATGATATCGGAGATAACCGAAACTCCTTTGCTGCTATTATTCAAGGCCTTTAAGACTGCAGCGGACACCTCAACCACTTACAGGAATTATTAAGTTTGTTGGAATTCTTTCCTGTTCGGGTTCACCCTGCTTTCCGAAAATATTGTCTATCATACTAAACGAACACTAATTATTGGGTACTGTTTTTCGAAACTTTACACATCATAAACTTTAATAGTTTTTATCATGACCAAAAAAATATTTGAGATATGCTTATGCGTCCTTCTAACACTTGTTTTTTGCTCCCCGTTATTTGCCTGGGATGTGAATGTTAACCAAACCGGCGCCAAAGGCGACGGTAAAACTCTGAACACAAAAGCCATCCAGAATGCCATCGACAAGGCTTTCGACGCCGGGGGAGGAACAGTGGTTATCAATAATGGAACCTATCTTTCGGGAACCATTTTTCTAAAGTCGAATGTCACCCTCCGCATCGAAGCCGGTGCCACACTGCTCGGATCTCCCAATATTGCCGATTACAAGGAGTTAACCTGGGGTCATAACCGCGACCGCCAGCCATATCACCTGATTGTTGCCGACAGTACCGAAAATGTAACCATCGAAGGCAATGGAGTTATTGATGGAAACGGACAGGCTTTCTGGGCCGATTACGAGAAAGATGCTGCAGGTAATATGGTAATCCCGCGCTGGATAATGCCCAAAGATAAAAAAGTGAGTCCTTTGATAGAAATTACCCGAAGCCGAAATGTGACTGTTAAAGATGTCACCATAAAAACCGGTGGAGGCTGGAACCTGCATCTGTTCGATTGTGATGTGGCGAAAGTCAGAGGGGTAAATATTGTAAACAACATTTACAGCCCCAATTCTGACGGAATTGATGTAACAGGATGCAACGATGTGATTATTTCCGATTGTTACATCAAAACCTGCGATGATGCCATATGCCTGAAAACAACCGCCGATAGCCGCGAATGTCACCGGATAACCGTTACCAACTGCGTTATTGAGACCTTGTGCGTAGGTCTGAAAATGGGATGTGTGGAATCGAACAAAGACATGACCGATGTAACTTTTAGCAATTGCATCATCAACAATTCATCGCGTGCAATCGGCATTTATGTAAAAGATGGCGCTATTTACGACCGCATCACTATTTCGAATGTTACGGCCAGCACCAATGCGCCGCTTGTGTTTAACAGGCCCCTGCAAATCATGGTTAATCAATTGAAAGACACCAGTAAACTGGGCGGTATCCGAAATGTTACCGTCAGCAATTTTATTTGCGAAACCGAAGGGCGCATCCTGCTTACCTGTCAGGAAGGCGGCTTTATCGAAAATGTTATACTCCGGGATATTGTTTTGCGTTATCCTATGATTGAAGATCCCCGGCTTTATCTCTCGGGGTCGGGCAGTTCGCAGTTTCCTAAACCAAAGGACCATCCCGAAGCGGTTGGTGCACATGCAGCAGTTGTAGCCGAGAATATAAAAAACCTTGTGGTCGATAACCTGATCATCGACTGGCCTTCAGGTTCCGAAACCCCAAAAGCATGGCAACATCCCGAAAGAATTGAAAACGGAACGGCTCGTATCCACAAACCCGTTTATTCAAAGGTCCGGCAAACAGAGTTCAGCGCTTTCTGGGGGAATAAGCTCTCAGGAGGATATATCCGTGTTCCTCTGGCAACTTCATCCTCTGATGAAAAGCCTATAAGTGATATCAGAAATTCGAGCATCCAAATTTTAGAAAACAATTAGTCAATCGAGCTTAACCAAATTTCACCATGAAAAAACTGTTATACCTATTACTACTCATACCTACGCTTGCTTTTTCGCAGCAGAACGACGAATACCTCACCTCGCTTTACGACAAACTGCACGATTCGCCCATGCAACAAAACTAAACAGATTGCTCCCATGCCTTTCGGCGTGGTTTTTCTGCCATGGGCCGGTTGCACCGAGCAGGATATGCGCCATCATTTTCGAATGATGAAAGAATTAGGTTTTACCAACCTGAAACAAACCATGGCAACACCCGAGTGGCCCGAAAAGGAAATCTTGCGCATTGCGCTGGAAGAAGGAATTATTCCCTTCTGGTATGGCGAAGGCGGCTGGGAACCCATCACTACCCGAGCTTCTGAAGAAATTGAATATTCCGGCCAAAACACCTATGGCAGAAATCCGAAAACACCCAAAAATGCTGGAATATCAGAAGCAAGTTATGTACAAACACTCGAGGTCTGGAAGAAAAACAAACGCTCTTACAACGGGAAAATCTATTTTCATGAAGCAGATGCCTATCTACGTGCCGCTGATGTTGCACCTTTTAAGGAATGGGTTAAAAAGCAATATAAAACCATTGAAGAACTTTCAAAAGCCTGGAACCAGTACGAAGTTGGCATCACCGACAAACCTTATAAGTCGTGGGCCGATTTCGACAGCGATCCTCTTGTGAAGTCCATTCCGGGGAGTGACGAGATTATCCCGTCGGCAGGTCGCGAGTACGGACAGGTGCGCGACATTCTGCGGTTTAAAGCCGACATGAACATCGAATACATCCGCCAGACTGTAGTTCCCGATTTTCCGGAACAACCCGTAAGGGCTGGTGGTGAAATGGGGCTCTTCTTGCCATTCGCCGCACGCGGAACCGATATGGAAGGAATTGCCGAAACCATGAAAGACCGCGGATCTTTTTACCCTTCCATTCACCTGGCCTGGCATTACGAAGAAGTTGATTACGAAGTAGCCCGCTGCATTTATATGCAATCGTCCATTTGTACCGATTGGTTCAAAGGCGGGTGGGCTGCCACCTGGGAAAGCACCGGCGGACCTCAGCAGTTCAGCGGTGGCAAAGGCTGGGATCGCAAAGGAAACGAAGGCACAGCAGGATATACAGTAGATGGCGGAACCATGACGCAATTACTTCTCTCATACCTGGCTGGCGGTTTTAAAGGTGTTGGCTTGTGGTCGTGGAATTACCGCCGGGCAGGTTGGGAGTCGGGCGAATATGCACTGCTGAACCGACAGAACGAACCGGGCGAAAGAGCCATAAAAGCAGGGCAAATTGCCAAAGCGGCCGATAAATACCGCGACGAACTGTGGCAAGCGCATAAAGAACCTACCGTTGGCGTATTTGTCAACTGGGATAACGAAGCCATCTGGGCAGCATGCGCCGGTCCGGGACGCACGCATTTCAAGCATTATCCGGTTCAGGCACGTATTGGTATCAGCAGAGCGCTTATCAATGCCAATATCCCCTGGGAACATTTAACCCCTGCCGATTTGAAAGCTGGTCTCGGTCCCCGGTATAAAGTTATTTACCTGCCTGCCCATGCTGCTATCAACGAGGACCTGTTCCCTATTTTCGAAGCGTATGTAAAGCAAGGCGGACGTCTAATAATGGATGCTCCCGGCGGTTGGTGGGACGAACGTGGAAAGGTTCTGAACACAGGTAAAGGGTCGGCTTTTGAAAGAATATTCGGTGCATCACTGGCCGACTTCCAGTATTCCAACAATGTGGTGGAAAAACTGGGAAGTTATAAGTTGGACGGGTTTTATATAGAAATTCAGCCAGCCGCCGCAGCCGTAATTGAAAAATTCAGTTCCGGAAAAGCAGCGGTTACTGAAAATAAGCTGGGGAAAGGACAGCTGTGATATTAGCACCCGATGTTTCGTTCTCGATGAAGAGGCCTGGAAACGAATTCATGGAAAAGTGGGCTGTGAAGCATATACTCAGCAACAGTACTTTAAAATATTTATGCAATGGAGCCATTGTTTACAGACTCGCATCACCATCAGCCGATCACTATTTCTTTATCAACGACGGTGAAGCCAAAGATGTACAGTTTAACACCAGTTACAAGTATAAACAGGTGAGCGATGCCATCACCGGTGAAAAACTGGAACCGGGAGCGCAGGTTCATCTGGAACGCTACAGCGGAAGGTGGTTGAGATTTGAAAAGTAATGATAAATTTGAGAAGGATTACTTAACCTGACATCAGACAATTTATGAAAAGAAGACAATTTTTACAATATACAGCTCTTACAACTGCAGGAGTTACCCTGAGCGGCTATTACGGATTTTCACAAATCTCCGGAACTAAAAACAAACAGCAGCTTCTGACCATGCGCGACTGCCAGGCAAGTGTTATAGCCGATGTGGATGTGGTTATTGCCGGAGGTTCCGCTGCCGGAATAGCTGCTGCTGTTAGTGCAGCCGCCAAGGGGCTTCGGTTTTTGTTGTTACCGCTGAACCTTACCTCGGGTCAGATATTTGCGGAACCCTTCGTTTGTGGGATATCGACAAAGGCAATCAAACTCCTTTTTCGCAAAGCTTATTGAATAAAGGTCAGGTTCCCGAGCCTCTGCATGTAAAGAAAACGCTTCAGAATTACCTTATTTCCAATAATATTCCTTTCCTGCTTTCATCGTTTGTAGGGGGTATCATTACCGATTCCCGCAACGAGATTGGTGGAATTGTGATCACCAACCGTTCAGGCGAACAGATAATCAAAGCCAAAACGATTATCGACGCTACCGAAAACTGCAGTGTGGCCAGGCTCGCAGGTGCTAAATTCAGAGAAATTACCGGAAAATCCTCGGAATTCCGATATACCGTAATTGGGAATAAGCCGGTAAGCGGATTAAATTATAAAAGTCTGCCCGACCTTGTCAGCAACGGCAAAGCCTATCCTGTGACCGAGTATTCTTTTAAAGAAGAAAAAACACCGGAGAACTTTGCCGATTTTCAGAAACTTGAACAAACCATCAGAGACAAAACCTGGGATGTGGAACAGGTCGACTCATCCGATATTCTCTTCGAAATTCCGGCTGCCAATGTTGTTTGCATAACTCCAAAACCGGTTTCATTCTCAAAAGTTGAACAACTTCCCCTGGAAGCCTTGCAACCCGCGGAAATCAACCGGATTTTCATCCTAAACGGATATGCCGCAGTCGCTTTTGAAGATAAGGAGGCCCTGCTACTTCCTGGCAATATGATGGCTCTTGGAGAGCGCCTCGGCAGTTTTTTGGCCGCCACTGCCCAAAAGCTCGGAAAAGTGAATTCAACCCGCATGCTGAGCCGTAATATTCATAAGAAAACAGCATCCGAGGGAATAATCAGCCATAAAAAAAAAGCCCGGCCAAATCATCAGCTCAATACTTTTAAAATAGAATCGGAAAGTCTCCCGGTTATTGGAACTTTTGAAAATATAATTGTGGGTGGCGGAACAGCCGGTGCCTGTGCTGCCATTTCTTCGGCACGTTATGGTGCCAGCACGCTGGTAATTGAATACCTGCATGGATTGGGCGGAATAGGCACCATGGGACTGATTGGCCGCTACTGGGTTGGTTATCGCGAAGGTTTTACCAAAGAAATTGACGAAGGAGTCAGAAAAATGGCTGCTCCGGACCATCCCCGCCAGAAAAAAAGTACTGCGGACTGGGTGAAGGATTGGAAAATGGAGTGGTACCGCCGCGAAATCCTGAAAGCCGGAGGCTCCGTATGGTTTGGAGCCATGGTTTGCGGAGCGGTAGTCGATAAAAACATCGTAAAAGGGGTGATTGTCTCAACTCCTTTCGGGAAAGGGGCAGTTTTAGCCAGAAATGTGATCGACGCCACAGGATCGGCCGATGTGGCCATTGCTGCGGGAGCTGCCTATGAGTTTGTCGATGCCTCCTCGGTGGCTGTGCAGGGGGCCGGACTTCCTCCAGTTAAACTGAACGATCATTATAACAACACGGATTACACTTTTACCGACG
>JAAUTT010000114.1 GCA_012031335.1 Bacteroidales bacterium
TTTTTAATGAAACAAAAAGGAGAAACTGAAATTTGGTACCAAAGCCATGGAAGGTGCTGGTAAGGGTTCTGCTATAGGAGGTGCCGTAGGAGCTGTGGCAGGGGTTATTGCCGCTCTTGGAACAAGCCTGGCTATACCAGGATTGGGTCTTGTAATTGCGGGACCTATAGCTGCTGGTCTGGCTGGGGCTGGAGCAGGAGGATTTACAGGTGGTCTGATAGGTGCTTTAATTGGATGGGGAATCCCCGAAGAGAGAGCTCGCATATACGAATCGAAACTTAAGGAAGGAGGTATCGTAATGGGGGTAAGTCCAAGAGACAGGGCCGATGAAGAATACATCGAAAACGACTGGCGCGAAAACAGAGTTGAGGATATTTACGGAACAAGCAACCGTGACCTTAGCCATGAATATGATGGAGGGTCAGAAGATAGAAAATGGAACGGGTAAAAAAACGGGAGAGGGTGTTCATTTATGAAACACCCTTTCCTTTTTATATTAGAAATAATAAAATAGAACCGTAGTTTGATTTTCTTCCGAACATCCCATGAAATTTAAATTTAAATCGTAAATATGAAAAATTGTTTTAACATCATAGCTGTTATTCTGATTGTTATTTGGGCCGTAGGGTTTTTGTATATGCCTTGGGAGCTCTTGTTCACCTTTTACTCATTCTGGCCATTTGTTATTATTGCATTCAGAGTTGCCCGGGGAACTAAATCACGACCTCCCGAACGAAGAGGTATACGGAAGTATCCTGAAGATACACGTTTTAATAATTAAATTATATGGTAACGGAAGACGACATACATTTTATGCAATTGGCTGTAGATTTATCACAATATGCTCTTGATAGTGGAAGGTGGTCCGTTTGGAGCCCTATTGTAAAGACCGAGATATATTGGCAGTTCGGGAAATTGTGTTATCGGGATACCGATCCCTGTGCCATGCCGAAGTTCTTGCTGTTCGTGATGCATGCAATAAACTTAAATCGCTCGACTTATCTGGTTGCCGTATCTATACCTCATCCGAACCCTGCCCTATGTGTTTGGCAGCAATTTATTGGGCACAAATCAGTTCAATTTATTATTGTGTTTCAGAGGATGAAACGTTAGGATTCGGATATGCAGATAAGAATTTATCGGAGGAACTCCGCAAACCAAAGGAAAATAGAAAATTAAAGTTAATTCATGTGCCTAACGGAAAAGCGCTTGGCATTTTTGAGAAGAATCTTTACAAAACAGGAATCCGGCAAACCTGAAGTTCCAAATAAAAATTGTGCAATATTTTCCCCTTATGGCAGCTTTTTGCGAGTTATGCTGCTACTATCCTGTTATGTACTAATATTTTAGTTTTTGGCATAGAATTTCCATTATAACAGCCTATCCACTTTACTTGTTTTTAACTCTTTAAACATGAATAGTAAAAAGTTATTCCGGGGACTTGTTATGAAACATACCCGTTATCTGATGAATGGGATTTTTTTCTCAGATATAACCTCTGCTAATTCTACAGGGTTAATGACAGCAATTTTTTTCGCTGATTACGATAATTGGCGCTTTTTATATTAATATTTTTTTTGGTTTTGCTTTTTCCATTTGCGGTATTTATCGATCTGGGACGAATACTTTATGTTTTGGAAATTAAGGCTTTCAGGAGAATTAATAATTACGAACCAATTATGCAAGTGCGAAGAAATACCATATACCTTTTAAACATAGGCACAAGGCTGGCGTTCCTGATTATGAAACAAACCGATTTATTTATCCATAAATTTTAGTTCCATGGCAATTACTTCGAACAAAATATTCATTCAATCAAAGCAGGATAACGTTTTGTTTCATCTGCTACTCACCGGGGAGGGTAAGGTTGAGCCCTTCCCTGAATTTGATATTGATGTAATCAGAGAAGATAAAGATCAGGAAATTAATAAACCGAAAATTGACAAGGATCCGGCAGAAAATGAAAATGATACAAAAGATAAAAAACTGGAGACTGATAGCGTGAAGAGGTTGAGTAAAAAATTCCCCTTATTGTAGTTCTTTTTAGGCCTGGTCGCCCATGTTGATTAGTAATAATGTTTTGTTAATCAATGTTATAAGTTGTGTGGCACAGTTTTTAACCTCTTTTATGCAAACAAAGAGAAGTATCATGGAAACGTCAACATACCCTAAAACGAAAATTTACAATACGCGACTTGAGAAATTCTTTGTTGAAGAATTGAAAGAAATATACGGAGCAGAGCGGTACTTTCAGAATAGCCTTGGTAAAATGAGGGATGCTGCCACCAATAAAAAACTTATTAAGGTACTCAACGATCAGAAAAGAGTGACAATAGACCAGATGTCGCGATTAGAAGATGCTTTTCGATGCTTGGGTAAACGAATTGAGTTTTTAAGATGTGAAGTCATGGAAAATCTGGTAAAACAAACATGGTATTCCATAGAAAAAACTGCTGGTAACTCAAAGGCCATGGATGTAGCATTAATTCATTCCTGTCATAAAATCAGGCATTTTGAAGTAGCAGCATATCATGGTTTGATTTCGATGGCAGAAACGTTGGATTATTGCAAAATCAAACAACTTCTGAACGAAACGCTGCAGGAAGATAAAGAAGCAGTTGAAATGTTTTCACTGCTTCCTAAGTGGGAAATTACTTATCAAAGCGCCAATTAAATGAAAATTAAGATTTTATACTTTGTTGCTTTTGTTTTGATCCTGGAAGGATGCCGGCAGAAAACCGATCCAAAACTAGTTTCAGAATCGGTTATCTCAGAATCGGACAACAAAACAAAATTTGTTATTGATACAACAGCCGATGCTGAATACATGGTCGACTCTTATTCAAACGGATTATATGCAATTCAGCTGGCTGAGCTTGTGAAGTATAAAACGGATAATGCTAATGTAAAGACTGTTGCAAGTAAAATTTCGGATACGCAAAAAAAAATCGTAAGCGAAAATTGGAGATTTGGCTAACAAGAAAAAAAATTTCCTTGCCATCCAATCTTAATCTGCAGCAAAGGAGCAAGCTCAAAGAGCTTAGCGATCAGCACTCTCAGGTTCTGGAAAAAGGAATTTATGAATCAAATTGAAAATAGCCACAAGAAGGAAATCGGCATTTTTGAAAAACTCTCTACAGAGTCCGAAGACAATGAAATTTCAGCTCTTGCTATCTATTGCCTTTCGGCTGTGCGGTCGCAATACGAAGAAGTTATTGCCATAAAAGACAGAATGGAATTTTAAACAAAAAGATGATTATGAAAAAGTCAATTACAAAATATGGATTTATAGCACTTTTAATAAGTGGCCTTATGTCGGTTCAACAATTATCGGGACAGGACGATGAATTTATGGAAGGTTAGTTTCGGTTTAAAAGCAGGCCTAAATATCTCGAATCTGTATGATACAAAAGGTGAGGAATTTGATTCGGAATCAAAATTGGGTCTTGCTTTTGGCGGATTTTTATCACTGCCGTTAGGGAAATATATTGGATTTCAACCCGAAGTTATGTATTCTCAAAAGGGATTTACCGGTACCGGTTCAGTTTTAACAGTTGATTACGAGTATAAGAGAAACACCGATTACATTGATGTTCCCTTACAGCTTCAGATAAAACCGGTACCAGTAGTTACTATACTGGTTGGTCCACAGTATTCATTTTTAATTAATAAGGGATTTGATTTAAAATCCGGATCATTATCTGTTGATCAACAAAATGATATCGAAAATAATAACATCCGGAAGAATATTTTAGGAGCTGTAGCAGGATTGGATATTAACTTTTCTAATCTGGTAGTTTCCGGCCGTTTATCCTGGGATTTACAACATAACGATGGCGAGGGAAATGCGGTATCGCCAAGGTATAAAAATACAGTGGCTCAGATTGCAATTGGACTTCGATTCTAATATAAACTAAAACTCTGAAATTATGAATAAAACGATCTTTAAAGGTAACTGGAATGAGGTTAAAAGGAAAATTAAAACAAAAATTTTCCACGCTAACTGATGATGATCTTATGTATGAAGAAGGGAAAGAAGACGAACTTTATGGACGCCTTCAGAAAAAACTTGGCAAAACGAACGAAGAAGTTCGGTCTATGCTTAGCGATTTATAATAAATGTTCAAATAATCCTAAAACTTGAGAAAAATGGGAAGTTTACTTTATATCATAGCAGTAATATTAATCATAGCATGGGCTATTGGTTTTTTCGCCTACTCGGCTGGTTCCTTAATTCATATTTTGCTTGTTATTGCGATTATAGCAGTTATCCTAAGACTTATAAGAGGCGGTACGAGCGCTGTGTAATTTTTAGCTCATAATCATTAATTAAAAGAAACAATCATGGGACCTCACAATAATGAAAAATGCAGCCAATGTAAAATGAGAATGCAATCCGAATTACAAAAACTCGGGTTGCATTACCGGGAAATTGGCCCCGATCAAAAATTTAAAGGTGTTATTTCTCCCGAGCAACGGGATAAAATTAACCTTACTCTTCGTAAGTATGGCCTCGAACTTATCGGGAGCCATAAAAACGTTATCATCGATAAAATAAAAAATATAATCATGGAATTGGTTAACAATTCCGATGAGCAGCATAAACAAATCTTTCAACCTATATTAGTGACAGGTTAAATTATGCATATACATACCTGGCTAATATATTCTCCGAAAATGAAGGTATATCAATCGAAAAGTTTTATATCACTCAAAAAATTGAGCGGGTAAAAGAAATGTTGTTAGTTGATCAGCTCAACTTAACTGAAATAGCTTATACCTTAAATTATAGCAGCGTTGCACACCTTTCTAATCAATTTAAAAAAATTACAGGTTTAACACCTTCACAGTTTAAGGAACTCAAAAGGAAAAAGCTATACATTCTAAAAGAGAATAAAAATGAAAGTCTTGTAAGTAATTATGCCTAGAAAATTTATTAACCACTAAATAAAACACCATGAGTACAGGAAAAATGTTATTGGGAATTATGGCTGGCGCAGCCGCAGGTGCAGTTCTTGGAATTTTATTTGCGCCTGACAAGGGAACTGAAACCCGCAGAAAAATTATGGAACGCGGAAATGATTACGTTTCGGATCTGAAAGAAAAATTTAACGACTTTATTGATAATCTCACCGAAAGATACGAATCCGTCAAGGACGATGCTTCGGAATATGCCCAGAATCCATCATATGGGGCAGACGATTTCCAGAAAGATGTTCGTTCCCAATTGTAAACCATAAATCAGATACACCCGGATGATCAAAAATTTAATGGTTATCCGGGTTTCTTTTGTTACTCCTTTCTGTTTTTAACAGAAGGGTTATTAATTATTTTGTTATGAGAGCAAAGATACCTGAGGTTAAGCAAAGTCGTATTGTAATAATTGGTGGTGGCTTTGCTGGTCTCAACCTTTTGCAACGTTTAAAAAAAAGAATTTTCAGATCGTTTTAATCGTATCAGCATAACTATCACCAGTTTCAACCATTGTTTATCTAGGTTGCAACATCAGGACTGGAACCAAGTTCCATATCGTTTCCTTTTCGAAGGATGTTTCAGTCCCGCCGCAATATTTTTATCCGCATTACCCAGGTTACCTCGATCGATACCCAAAATAAGCGTGTTATAACTAAAATAGGGCATGTGAACTACGATTATCTGGTAATCGCATCGGGTGTCGAAACCAATTATTTTGGGAACGAACACTTCAGGGAAAAGTCTTTCCCGATGAAATCAGTTCCCGAAGCCTTACTTTTAAGAAATACACTGCTTCAGAACCTCGAAAATGCTTTGATTACTGATGATCCTGACGAACGAAAGGGATTACTGAACCTTGTAATTATTGGTGGCGGTCCTACAGGTGTTGAACTTTCGGGTGCAATTGCAGAAATGAAAAAATTTGTTCTACCTAAGGATTATCCGGAGCTCGACTTCAATGAAATGAATATACACCTGGTAGAAGCCTTACCGGCACTTTTAAATGCAATGTCACGAAAATCGTCCGAAACTGCTATGGATTACCTCAAAAGTTTAGGTGTAAATATTCTAATAAATAAAAAGGTAAAGGATTATGATGGTAGAAATGTTGTTTTTGCAGATGATACAGTAATCCGCAGTAATATGATGATATGGACTGCTGGTGTTAGTGCGGTTAAATTTCAGGGACTGCCTCCTGAAGTTTTTGGGCGGGCAGGACGTATTCTTGTTAACCGTTATAATATTGTGAAGGGGTTTAGCGATATTTTTGCTATTGGCGATGTTGCTCTCATGACCGAAGAAAAATATCCCAATGGACATCCTCAGGTAGCTCAGGTGGCCATTCAACAAGCAAAATGCCTGGGCAAAAATATATGTAACATAAAAGAAAATAAGGAACTCATACCCTTTACCTACAAGGATAAAGGAAGTATGGCTACTGTAGGTCACAACCTGGCTGTTGCCGATTTACCAGGCATTACACTTAAAGGTTTTATTGCGTGGTTAATCTGGATGTTTATTCACCTGGTTTCGCTCATTGGGTTTAAAAATCAGGTGATTACATTTATTAACTGGATGTGGAACTATATTACCTACGACCAATCCTTAAGGTTGATAATCAAACCATCGTCGAAACCTAAAACTTAGTAAATTAGTTTCGATTACGCCTGTTTTTTTTGCTGGAGGTAGTATCGGTTTTCTGTTTGGACGATTTTACTTCCTCACTTTCAGATTTTGCCTTTTCTTTTTGTTCCTGCAATTGCTGCTGTTCTTTTTCTTTCTCCTTTTCCTTCCGCCGGAAATAACCACGAAACAAAATGTTACTTTTGGCAGCCTCCATGTTTTCCTTCAATCCTCCGGCATTCTGCCTGATATTTCCCACTGTTTTATCGATGTCCTCAGCCAAGGTACTATCCATAAATAATTTACCTATAGTTCCTTTTCCGGTTCGTATGGTTGTGGTTATTTCGGATAAATCCCCGGTCATTATGGCCGCATTTTCAATGGTTGTTTTAAGGTTAGCAAGTATTTCGTCCATATTCAGGGGAGCTAACGATTGTATCACAGCTTTTCTCTTCACTATTTTTTCCGAAGTACCCGGAGATATGATCAGGATTTTATTTCCCATTATGCCTTCCGATCCGATAATGGCCTTGGAATCTTCCTTGATAAAACGGTGAACACTCTCCTGAATCTGCAAGTCTACGCGAACAGCGGTATCGTTTAAAATAACAATGTTTTCGATAATTCCTACATTTATACCTGCAAACCGAATGTTATTGCCTGGTTGTAAACCACTTACATCTTTAAAAATAGTACTGATCCCAAAAGTATTATCGAAAAGATTTTGTTTTTTCCCAACAAAATAAATAGCGATTATAAAAAATACTATTCCCAGGGTAATAAAGATCCCTAGTTTTATTTTATTTTCTGCTTTGATTTTCATAGTTAAAATCTTTTATTCGAAAATGAACGTACCATGGATTTTTTGAGCTTTCGAGCTCTTTGAAAGTACCTTCTTCAATACAATAGCCATCACGAAATATTATTATCCTGTTGGACGTAATCCGCGCACATTCCATGTCGTGTGTAATAATGATAGACGATGTTTTATTTTTTTCTGAACCTCAAGAATTAACCGGCTTATTTCTTTCGCAGTAACCGGATCGAGTCCTGTTGTTGGCTCATCATAGAGAATAATTTCGGGTTTGAGGATTAATGTTCTTGCAAGGCCCAAACGCTTCCGCATACCACCCGATAACTCTGCTGGCATTTTATCGATTGTATTTTCAAGACCAACACTCTCAAGAGCTTCTACAATTAGCTTATCTTTTTTTTCGGGGTTTAATTTCTTCTGATCGCGTAAAGGGAATTCGAGATTTTCGCGAACTGTCATAGAATCATATAAGGCTGCGCTCTGAAATAGAAATCCTATCTTTTTCCGTAAAGCATTTAACTCTTCCTCACCAAGTAAAGAAACATCATTCCCTAAATGGTAAGTTGTCCCTCATCAGGTTGTATAAGTTGTACCAGGCATTTTATCAATACCGATTTGCCTGATCCGGATTTACCAAGTATAACCAGGTTTTCGCCTTTGCGAAGATTTAAATTAATATCTCTAAGCACTTCAAGATGGCCGAATGACTTTTTCAAATGTTTAATTTCGACTACGTATTTTTCGGAGGGGCTGTTAACCGGTGTATCTGTTGTAGTATTTGGTGTCTTCAGGTTTGTTTCCATATCAGTACGAAAATAAACTTGTAATCTGAACTGCAAGCAGGTCGATAACAAAGATGAGCAACGAAGAAATAACAACAGCCGAATTGGCTGACATTCCAACCCCTTCGGTACCATTTGCGGCATAAAAGCCTTTATAGCACCCAATAATGCCTATAGCAAAGCCAAAGAAAAAGGTCTTGATAAAAGCAGGAAAAATATCCATAAACTCCACCTTGTCGAAAACCTGTACAATGAATAAACGGAAGCTTAAATCGCCATAAAGGTTAACGCCGATGTACGATCCGATAATACCTACCGTATCGGCAAATATCACCAGAATTGGTACCATAAGAATAGTGGCAATTACACGGGTTACTACCAAAAATTTAAAAGGGTTTGTACCTGAAACTTCCATAGCGTCGATTTGCTCGGTTACCTTCATCGAAGCAAGTTCAGCCCCGATTCCTGAACCTACTTTGCCTGCACATATCAGAGCCGTAATTACCGGGCCAATTTCGCGGATAATAGAAACCCCAACCATAGCCGGAAGCCATGCTTCGGCGCCAAAATTGGCAAGTGTTGGCCGCGACTGCATAGTCAGAACCAGGCCCATAATAAATCCTGTAATGGCTACCAGAGGTAATGATTTATACCCAATTTTATAGGAGTGCTTCAGTATTTCCTTGCCTTCAAATCCCGGGCGGAAAAGCTCTCTCACAAACTGGGCAGAAAACGCAGAAATTTCCGATACTTCAATAAAAAAGTTACGTAATGACTCAAACCGGACTTCCTGAGCTGTTTCTTCCGGCATGGTTACATTTTCCCTGTTTTTACCGGAATTGTTCATGTTGTTTGTTTTCGTTTTTTAATCGCTTAAAATAACTCACATGACTGGTTTCAGGCATACTGTTACCAAACAGATATCCCCATGGTTGAAGGGAATCTACTCTGTCGCACACCACTTTAATCATGGCTAATAATGGTATGGATAAAAACATTCCGGGAATACCCCAAAGAGCACCACCGGCAATAACTGCAACAATGGATGCAAATGCATTGAGACTTACTTTTGATCCTATAATTTTTGGTACAAGAAAGTTATTGTCTATAAATTGAATAATCATGTAATTTACTATAACAAGAATGGCA
>JAAUTT010000115.1 GCA_012031335.1 Bacteroidales bacterium
GCCAAATACCTCTTCCGCTATCGTGGATTCTGTTTTTACGGATAGTTACATCAATAGGAGCATGAAATTTTATTCCCGCAATCTCCCATCCGGCATAAAGTCTGTTTGTCCAAACATTATAAATATGATTGTTTTCGATTGTGCTGAATACAGCGCCCATACTTCCGCAAATACCAGTCTGCCCGCAGTTGAAAATGGTGTTGTTTCTTACAATGTGGCTGCCAACATGCTCTTTGTCCCAATGGTTTCTCAGGACATTAAATATCACTTCAATATAATGGATGTTGCCATCGCGGTTTACATTTCCGGCATCGTTCGACCATACATTGTGACCTGTTCCCCGTTCTTTTCCCAGGGTGATTCCGTTGCATTTTGAATTGCTGATCACGTTGTTTTCGATGATCCAGCCTTTGTTCCAATGTGTGGCAATCATCCCGACCTGTTCGGCAGTAGGAGCTGCCCACTGAGTTGCAGCCTGGCTTATGTGAAATCCACGGATAGTGATGTAATTAATTCCAGGCATTTCTGGGTAAATGCAAGTTGGACGGGTGGTAATCTCTACGAATTCTTTATTTGGGTTATAAGTATGGAAATTCGCCCAAATGGTTGTGGTGACTGAATCTGTCTCGCAGTACCAGGTGTAATCAGAGCCTTCTTTTACTTTTATTTCAGGATTTATTTTAGGGTTAAATACCTTCTCCAGGGTTTCCATTTCATAAAATGGCTTGTTATTCATGAAAACTTCTCCTGTGTGATGGATCCGGTCTTTACGGATGAACCAGTCACCAGAAATTGAGTCATTAAAAGGATTATAAGTACCAAAGAATGCGTTGGGTATGGATGCTTTCCAAACGCCATTTTTAAGTTTTGTCCATCCGTTAATTAATTCAGAGCCTTTTAATTCGACTGTTTCGCCAGGTGCAGCCCGGTAAAGGATTCTCTTCGAATCGCTTTCGCCTCCTCTCAGAGGAACTATCCATTCGCGGTATGTTCCTGAATGAACGGTGATTGTATCGCCGGCAAAAGCAACTTTAACAGCTTGCTTTATGGAGAGAAAAGGTTTTGAAAGTGATCCATCGTTTGAGTCGCTTCCTTTTTTCGATACATGGTATTCTGCTGCACTTGCAATATTAAGTGCCCACAAAACAGTGGCTATAAATAGTAATGCTCTCATTTAATTAATTATTTCAGTTCAAAAAATCTACCATGATACCTGCGTACTAATCACGGCCATTGAATTTTTTAAGCGCGTTTATCATGGCAACAAGGTTTTCTACTGGTACATTCGCCTGTACGTTGTGGACGGTATTGAAAACAAATCCACCGTTTCTGCCAAGAATCTCACATTGTTGAATTACCTGTTTTTCTACATCCGAAGGAGATCCAAAGCTTAGTACTTTTTGAGTATCCACGCCACCTCCCCAGAAAGTAATTTTATCGCCAAAACGTTCTTTTAAAATTTTAGAATCCATTTCAGCAGCGTTAATCTGCACCGGATTAAGGATATCAAATCCGGCCTCAATAAAACTTGGGATTAAAGGAAGAACTGCGCCACACGAATGTTTGAATGTTTTCCAGGTAGTATGTTTATGAATCCAGTCGTTCACTTTTTTGTAATAAGGTAAGTATAGTTCAGCGAATATTTCTGGCGAACAAAATTGTGAGTCCTGTGTCCCGAAGTCGGTACCGCAAATAAAAACAGCTTCAACAGAGTTTCCTAATATTCCATGGAGCGTTTGAAGATTTTGTAATGCAATGTCGGTCTGCTTGTCGAAAATTTGCTGCACAAAATCCATTCGTATCAGCGTGTTCATGTACCATTGGGTTATGTCACGGATTCCTTTTGGGTTTTTCATCCATGGACCCGGAACCAAAGCAATATCGCCCAGGGCAGTACCTCCAAAGTTTGCGATAACGCCTTTATCTGTTTTTTTTGGCTATTTCGGCCTTTTCTTTCCAGTAGGCAATATCAGCATCTTTTAAAAGTTCAAATTCTTCGAGATTATCCTCCAGGATAGGATTGTTTTCATCGTATGGTTGTTGACGGATTATAGAATCGAAAAAATAGGAGGATTTTGGCATTTTTCCCGACGCAGCAACAGACATGTCGCCTCCCGGATAAATCAGAAGGTCGCCATTGGCATCCAAAGTCGTGTTGAAGTTTTCGGGAACAAGAACTTCCTGACCCCAGAAAGTTTTAAACTCTTTCCAATTTTTGCTTTCGAAGCCAAAAATGTTAGTTCTTGGTGGAATTCCCATAACATCGCAACCCAAAATATCGGCCAGATCGTTTTCAACTTCTCCAAGCATTTGATAGGGCTCTATTACTTTTACGGGACGCTTTTCGAGATTGAAATATTGACGCAAGCGTTCTATTGCAAGCACATGTACACCTGTTACAGCGGTTGCTCCCAGGTCGATCACTACACCATCTGCAGAGCGATGGGCGAGACTGGCTTTTAGCTTTTCCTTCGAATTCATTTCGATGAAGTATTTATTAATTAAAAAGATCCTCTGTCGATAAAATAAGTTTTGTTTTTAACACACTCATTACGGTTGTTGAGGATTATATCAGCAATTTTGTGTCCCATGGCTGTAAAGTCCGTTGTTATGACCGAAATACCACCTGCCGATATTTTTTTCAGAGGTGTGTCATTGTATGAGATTATACCAATGTCTTTGCCAAATCGGAGACCTTTCTTTTCGGCCGATAATGCAAGTTCTACAAGGAGATCGTCATCTATTATTACAAATGCATCTCCTTCCTGAGGTTCGGGTATAATATCTCCTTCCAAAACTATATTTTCAATTTTTGCCTCCTTGCAAAATTTAATAAAACCGCTTTTGATTTGCGCCAGTACCTTTGTATATTTTCTTTTTTTATAGATGAAGTAAAAATTCCTGTATCTGAGAACTGACTTCCCGGTTGAAACCAATGCATTATATGTATCGTTTTCGAAATCCTGGTAAATGCCTCGTGTAGGATAGTTTGCAACAAAACCGTCGAGGATAAACACTTTATTTGATGGTAAAAGGTTTAAAACAGGTGTTATATCCTGGTCGAGATGCGAAAGTATAATGTATTCGGTATATTTTCCGGCACTTTCTTTAATCAGGGTTTCGAAAAGCTTATGATTATAATGGTGAAAATAAATATCGAGGCTGGCACACTCTCCAAACTGATGGAGAATTGCATTATAGAGGGTTTCTTTGTAAGCGGCAAAGGTATCGAATAAAATAAAAATCCTATGTTGTTCCTTTATATCAACTTTTGCTACAAAAAATCCTTTACCGTGAACTGAGTATAAAATTCCTTGTTCTTTTAGCTTTTTATATGCTTTAACCACGGTTTCATTAGCAACACCTAATTCTTTGGAAACTTGTTTAATAGAAGGTACAATAGAATTGTATGTCAAAACTCCGGATTTAATCTGCGAAAGAATATAATTGTTTATTTGTTCGCTTTTTAATATTGATTTTTTGACATTCATTTTCAACATTACTATACTGTACTATTATGCAAAAATGGTAAATATTTTTAAATATCCAAATTGAATGGTTTTTCTCTTGCACTTATTGACTAATTAGTGCTTTTAAGAAAATTCGAAATTATTATCAAATTGCCATCGCTCACCCATCTGTCTCATGAATGGTAAGATGCTATTGCACAGTGGGATGTAATTCTCTCCTTTAGTGGAGTCAGAGGGATGCGGGAAGGGAAGGTAGAGTTTTCTTATAGACGCTAATGAAACCATTTAATTCATTTGTGTCCGGTTAAAAGTTACAGATTTCTCCCTGTGGTCGAAATGACAAGGCTTAGCTGGATTTTTTAATTGGAGGGGGCTTGGTAGGCGGCTTCGCCGCCTACCAAGCCCCCTCCAAAATCTAACTACTTAATTGTCATTTCGAACGAAGTGAGAAATCTATTCATTTATTTTTTTATAAATTTTAACCGGACACCAATGCCATTTAATCTTTTTTAAGAAATACTGCTGATCTTTCTCGGGTTTTTTGTGTTAATACTATAGTTAATTCCTATAAAATGAAAACAAATCTTATTATAGTATTCATGCTTTTTTTTAGCCTCAAAGCCTGCACACAAAATAAAAACTCAATCAATAAGGATGTTCGTGGAAGGCATTTAACCGAAGAGGAGTCGCGGGTGATATTGAATAAAGGAACTGAAAGGCCGTTTACCGGAGCTTACAACAATTTTTACGAAAAGGGTGCTTATGCATGCAAGTACTGTGGAGCTTTGCTTTACCGGTCGGACGATAAGTTTAAATCCGACTGCGGCTGGCCAAGTTTTGACGATGAAATAAAAGGTGCAGTTAAGCAAACTGTTGATGCTGACGGAATGCGGATTGAGATTACCTGTGCCAAATGTAAAGGACACCTTGGGCATGTATTCAGAGGTGAGGGATTTACTGATAAAAATGTGCGTCATTGTGTAAATTCTGTATCGCTTCAGTTTATTCCGGCACATGCTGATAAAAATGCAAAAACTGATACTGCAATATTTGCTGGTGGCTGTTTTGGGGCGTAGAATTTTATTTTCAGGAAGCTCCGGGGGTAATTTCAACCGAAGTAGGGTATATTGGGGGTAGTACCGATAAACCAACCTATAAAGATGTAAGCTATAAAAGCACCGGTCATGCTGAGGCTTTGCGCGTAGTCTTCGATCCTGAAAAGACCAGTTATGAGAAAATGGCCAAACTCTTCTTCGAAATTCACGACCCTACACAACTCAATAAACAAGGGCCCGATATTGGCGATCAATACCGTTCGGAAGTCTTTTTCCTGACCATGGAGCAAAAAGCCATCACCGACAGCCTGATCGATATTCTTGAAAAAAAGGGATTAAACATGGTAACTAAGGTTACGCCTGCAAGCACTTTCTGGAAAGCCGAGGATTATCATCAGCAGTATTACACCAAAGGGAACGGAACACCTTATTGCCACAAATATGTAAAACGGTTTTAGTTTTCTTTTATAATGGTTTTTTTGAGGTCGTAACCTTCGATTATATAACTATACTTTTGATTCAAGGTGTCTGTGATGGTCATTCTGATTTTATATTTGCCTTTACGAACACTATTGGATCCATAAAGAGAGAAGGAGGGGTAATCGCCCGAAGTTACCGGATCGATGCGTTGAGGTAATTCGTTCTCCCATTTTATTTCGCCCTCGAGGTTTGTAATTTCGGTTATATAAGCCGGCCATCCCTTATTTAGCAGGTCCATCCTGATAGAATTGCCATAGGACCCTGTACCACGGTCTTTGATAATCGGGCAGAAAAATTTCTCGATGCTTTTGATTTCAAATTTTCGACCATCCAAAAGTAATGCTGCACTGTTTTTTGTGCCGGTGTTATACTGATCGTAATCGGGAGTATATGCTTTTTTTAAGTCGCTTAATTTTACAGGGAGTTGCGACAGATAATTTTTATTAAGGTTATAAATTTTTTTCGAGCTGGTACATCGAATTTGTGTAGTCTTCCTTTTTTGCAATACTGCAACAATTATTTCCTCTTTACCTGTTTCTTCAACTTTCAGATACAATGCATCAGATGAATAGGGGTGTTCAATGTCTTTAATTTCAATAACATCCGAAGTGGTAAGATGGCTTAATGAATTTTCAATAGCCATTACTTTTTTTGCATGTTCTGCTATGTTATATTGTCTGTAACTATAGTCGTCGTAAGCTTCATTTCCTAAGTAAATCCCCAATCCGATAATCAGAAATGCCGGGAAAATAAGGAAATACCACCGCCCTTTTATACCACTTCGTACTTCACGAACTACCTGCGTACCTGTAAGTGAATCGTGCCAGCCCGATCCGCCAAGAAAAGGAGAACGATTCGAATGGAATGAATCGGGCAAAGGTGCGAAGCATAATTTTTCCGGGAGTTGCTTTATTTCCAATTTCATCAGTAACTCTCGTTTCTGTAAGGAACTTAGCAGGAGTTGCTCCAAGAATGATCTCGAAAAACGGATAATATATCAACCTGAAAACAAATACAAAAGCATAAATAGTTCCCCGTTCACCGAGCATTTCTCCCATGGCCTCGGTAATTTTAGGGAATAATTGGGGGATAATTGCCGAAAATATAAAAATGCATAAATAAAGATCTGTTATTAAGTGAAATAACCGCTGCCATCCGGAAGCATTATCTGCAATCGGGATTATTCTTCCTTCAGCTTCTGTGATTGTAATATCCAGTTTTTTTGATTCAGCAATACCCTTTAAAACAAAATATGAAAGGTAAACCCATATTACATTTATTATTCTGGCTATTATCCAGGTAATCCACCAATAGTTCTGTAATTGAAATTGCTGCCAGTGAAAAAGCAGGTAAAGAAATGAAAAAATGAAGTATGTAATATTCAAGATAAAGACAATAGAAAATACAAACCTGATGAAACGGGTTTCGCGCTCTTGAGATTTTTTATAAGCAATAGCCCCAATCAGAAGGATTGAAAAGAAGAATACATTGAGATAATTCAGATATAATCCCGAATCGAAATTGTGGTATTGAAAAAGCCTGAAATCAAAAAATGATAAATTGATACAGTTTAACCATCCTTAACATATAAGACTGGTAATATGAATTCGCGCGGAATGGAACCGAAAACTGCAACTAATTCCGATAAAAGTCCCAGGAGGGAAGCTACAAGTGTAATCAGGAAGATTTTTTTTGGCATTGCGGTGATTTTTATGCTGGTTAAAGCGGTAAGTCTTTCTTTTACTTTAAACATACCTTTTTGTTTCATTTAATAAATAATCTTTATAAGCTTTCCAAATACCTGTAATTCTTTAATAATTATTTTTGATATTTACTTATTAGTAAGTATATTTGTCATAACTTTTTTTATTTGAATATTTTATGTCGGTAACAAGAGAAAAGATAATGGAATTGGGTGAAGATCTGATACGTACACGAGGTTATAATGCCTTTAGTTACCAGGATATTTCATCGGAATTAGGCATAAAGAATGCTGCAATTCACTATTATTTTCCTTCAAAGGAAAACCTGGGTACGAGCATAGTTAAAACGAATATCCAGCGTTTCGAGGAGATGATTCAGAATATGGATAATAAAGGTCTTGATGAAATGCATCAGCTTGAAAGTTTTATGAAAATCTATGCAAAAAGTAACCGCGAAGAGAAGCTTTGCATTGTTGGTTCACTCGGTCCGAATATTGAATCTTTAAACGAACCTACCAGGATAGAGCTAAAGAGAATGACTGAAATTATTATTTCCTGGCTAACTGGTCTGTTAAATTCTGGTCGCGAAAAAGGGATTTTTGCATTTAGAGGAGAGGCTCATGAAAGAGCTTTACTCATATTATCGAGTCTTGTTGCAGGTTTACAACTGGCCAGAATTTTGGATAAAACCGATTTTAAAATTATCTATCAGGCAATTCTTGACGGTCTTAAGTTTTGAGTTGCTATAATCAAAAATACCTTAAGGATGAGAAGAGTTGTTGTTACAGGAATGGGTGCAATTACCCCTATAGGAAATACTGTCGATATTTTTTGGGAGAACTTGATTGCGGGCAAAAGTGGTTCTGCGCCTATAACTAAATTCGATACCACCCATTTTAAAACTAAGTTTGCCTGCGAAGTTAAAGGGTTCGATCCGCTTAATTTTCTGGAACGTTCCGAAGTACGGAAAATGGATCTTTTTTCGCAATATGCTTTTGGTGCGGTGGATGAATGTATGAAGGATTCGATGCTGGATATGAATAGTTGCGATGCTCATAAGGTTGGAGTTATCTGGGCCACCGGAGTTGGGGGTATTCAACGATGGAAGATGAGGTAATGTCGTATCTGAAAGGAGGTAGTATCCCAAGGTTCAGTCCCTTTTTTATAATTAAAATGATTCCCAATATTGCTTCGGGTCAACTTTCCATAAAGTATGGATTTAAGGGTATTAGCTATTCAACTGTTTCAGCCTGTACATCTTCCAATAATGCCATTACCGAGGCTTTTAATATAATCCGGATTGGTAAGGCTAATGTTGTATTGGCTGGTGGTTCAGAAGCTCCTATTATACAAACATCAATTGGTGGGTTTAATGCATTAAGGGCTCTCTCGGAGCGAAATGATTCTCCGGAATCTGCATCACGGCCATTTGATAAAACCCGCGATGGTTTTGTAATGGGAGAGGGCGCCGGTGTTCTTATGCTCGAGGAACTGGAGCATGCAAAAAGAGGGGAGCTAAAATTTACTGCGAAATTGCCGGTTATGGATGTGCATCGGATGCTTACCACATCACGGCACCTCATCCGGAAGGGGAAGGCGCAGTGGTGGCAATGCGCGATGCCATTGCTGAAGCTGGACTATTACCCGAAGATGTGGATTATGTGAATGCTCATGCCACATCTACCCCAATAGGTGACCCCAGTGAGTGTTTTGCTATTGGGCAGGTATTTGAAGGTAATCTGGATAAATTACATATCAGCGGAACCAAATCCATGACAGGGCATCTTTTGGGTGCAGCCGGCGCTGTGGAAGGTATTGCAACCGTTTTATCTATTTGTAACGATATTGTTCCGCCAACTATCAATATCGAAGAGGTTGATCCGGTTATCAGTAAAGCATTAAAATTTAAACTCCTAATAAAAGCCGTTAGAAAAGAAGTTAAAATGTTGCTATAAATAACACCTTTGGGTTTGGTGGCCATATTGTGGTTTCTTTATTTAAAAAATTCAGGGATTAATAGGGGTTGTTTTCATGGGGAATAAAAGGGTGTTTAGCTCAGTTTTGCAAAACCATCCACTGATTTGGAAATTATGTACAAAGGGTGAATAAGAGTGCGGGTATTTTAGGGTTTTTGCGGAATAGCTTTTTGAACAGAAACGATTCGCATAAAAAAAACAGGGCTCCAATAATCATCCCTAACAATGCTCCTCCAAGCACATCTCCCGGGTAATGCACTCCCAGATATATGCGGCTGTAGGAAACAATCAGGGCCCAAATCATTAACATTACTCCCACCCACCGGTGGCTGAAGAACATTGTAAAAAACATAGCTACACCAAAAGAATTGGCGGCGTGAGACGATACAAAGCCGAATTTACCCCCGCAGCCATGCACGGTATGGACAAGTGACTGTATGGCCATATCATGACAAGGGCGTAATCGTTGCACCGTATCCTTGATGAAAACAGATACCTGATCGGTGGCTATTACCATGAGCGCTATTATTAAAAGGCTCAGCCATACTTTTTTCTTTCTTTTCTTTCTCCATCTCACATAACTCAATTGGTACTTGTAAGTTGTTGTTTCTTCGTCGACGAAGATGAAGGAT
>JAAUTT010000116.1 GCA_012031335.1 Bacteroidales bacterium
TGAGAAGTAGTGTATCCGGTTTTTCTTTTGTATTTTTGAGTATATAAAATTTTAATTCGATGGGTGATTTATCTTTCATAGGAAGCAGCGAGCCTGAATACATTGACAACTTATACCAACAGGTATTTAACTAATCCTAATGAACTGGACGAGTAGCTGGAAGAATTTTTTCAAAGGTTTTTGAGTTCGCAAAGAGCCAACTTCTCAGTTGAAAAAGAGATTACAAAGAATCTCGATAAAGAATTTAAAGTATTAAATCTGATTGAAGGTTACAGGCGGAGAGGACATCTGTTTACGCTTACAAATCCTGTTCGTAACCGCCGAAAATATACACCTACACTGGATCTCGAAAATTACGATCTGAATGAAGCCGATCTGGAAACCGTTTTTCAGGCTGGCCGTGAAATTGGAACTGGTCCGGCAAAACTAAGAGATATTGTTAAACATCTTAAACAAACTTATTGCCAGTCTATAGGAGCCGAGTTTCTCTTTATACGCGATCCAATGCTTGTAAACTGGTTGCAGTCTAAAATGGAACTCTCGCGCAATACTCCAGAGTTTACAAACGATGATAAAAAACATTTTTACCACCACCTAAAGCTTGCAGTAGGGTTTGAAAACTTTATCCATAAGAAATTTGTGGGTCAGAAAAGATTCTCACTCGAGGGAGCAGAAGTAATGATTCCCGCCCTTGATGCAGTGATTGAGAAAGGAGCCAATCTGGGCATTGAAGAATTTGTAATTGGAATGGCTCACCGGGGACGATTAAATGTTTTGGCAAACATACTTAAGAAACCATACGAAAACATATTCAGGGAGTTCTCGGCCAAGGAATACGATGAAACAAATGCTCTCGGCGATGTAAAATATCATTTGGGTTATAATACCGAAATCGAAACCGATAATGGTAAAAAAGTATTGCTTAACCTGGTTCCCAATCCTTCGCACCTTGAAACAGTTGGTCCCGTAGTTCAGGGACTTTCGAGGGCATTTGTGCGTCAGAAATATAGCAGAAACTTCGACAGACTGGCAGCTATTATCATTCATGGCGATGCCGCTATTGCTTCCCAGGGAGTTGTTTACGAAACTATCCAAATGTCGCAGCTCGATGGGTATAAAACCGGGGGAACAATCCATATTGTAATAAATAATCAGGTAGGTTTTACAACCAACTACCTCGAAGCACGCTCAAGTACCTATTGTACAGATATAGGAAAAGTCACAAAATCGCCCATTTTCCATGTAAATGGCGACGATGTGGAGGCCATGATCTATACCATCGAATTGGCAATGGAGTTTCGCCAGACCTTTCATCAGGACGTTTTTATAGATATACTATGCTATCGGAAATATGGACACAACGAGGGTGACGAACCCCGGTTTACTCAACCATTGTTGTATTCGGCAATCGTTAAACATCCAAACCCCCGTGATATTTACAGTAATAAACTAATTGACCAGGGTATCCTTACCAAAGAAGAAATAAAACAAGCTGAACAGGATTTTGAAGAATTATTAAACAAAAATCTCGAACGGGCCCTTACTGGAACGAAGCTGAAAATTGAACGTTTTCTTAAAAATATATGGAAGGATATGAAATATGCCAGGAATGGCGATTTCTTTAAAGCGGTAAATACAGGAGTGTCTAAAAAACGTCTGGTAGAATTAAGCCAAAAATTTAATTCTCTGCCTCCAGATAAAAAATTCTTCAACAAAGCACTTAAGATTATTGAAGACAGAAAGCAAATGATTGCATCAGGACGCGCCGATTGGGCACTAGCCGAATTACTTGCCTATGCTTCATTATTAACTGAAGGCCACCCAGTTCGGGTAAGCGGCCAGGATTCCGAGAGAGGTACTTTTGCTCACCGGCACGCTTCCTTTGTAGTTGAGGATTCCGACGAAAAATACTTTCCCTTAAAACATCTTGAGGATGGCCAGGCACCTTTTCATATCTTTAATTCACCTTTAAGCGAATATGGCGTTTTAGGGTTTGAATATGGTTATGCTATGGGTGTACCTGACGGATTAACAGTGTGGGAAGCCAGTTTGGCGATTTCCATAATGTAGCTCAGGTAATTATCGATCAATATATAAGCTCTGCCGAAGAAAAATGGGGCTTGATGAATGGTTTGGTACTTTATCTCCCTCATGGGTTCGAAGGCCAGGGACCGGAACATTCAAGTGCCCGAATTGAAAGATTTTTGGTTCTTTGTGCAGGCAATAATATGAATCTTGTTATTCCTACTACTCCGGCTAATCTCTTCCATCTGCTTCGTCGACAGTTAAAACGCGAGTTCAGGGTTCCACTCATTGTTTTCACGCCCAAAAGCCTTTTAAGGCATCCATCTGTGATATCCTCCCTGGATGAATTTGAAAACGGACAATTTCAGGAAGTGATTGATGACGATACCGCCCAACCTGAGAAAATAGTTCAGGTAGTTTGTACCTTTGGCAAATTGTATTACGAACTGGTTGAAAAAAGAACCGAACTCAACGCTTATGATACAGCCATTATAAGAATAGAACAGCTTTTCCCCTTCCCTGCTGAGCAACTCAGAGCATTGCAGAGAAAATACAAAAATACCAAGAGATGGATATGGGCTCAGGATGAACCTGAAAACATGGGAGCCTGGTCGTTTGTACACCGTGTTTTTAAAGATATCCCCTTTATCCTTGTATCAAGGCCGGCAAGTGGAAGTCCGGCAGCAGGACTTGCAGAAATTCACCGCCAGAGACTTAGAAAAATTCTGGACAAGGTATTTCATGTATGTAGCTGCGAAAAAGCCGAAGGATATTGTGGAATGGATTGCTTATCCTACAAAACAAGTGATCTCGCAGTTGAAGTAAGTGAACACAAACATTCGTAATTCTTTGATATGATTTTTGAAGTTAAAATCCCCAGTCCTGGTGAATCAATCACCGAAGTTTTATTAGCCAAATGGTTTGTAGAGGACGGCGACCAGGTTGAGAAAGATCAGGAACTTGGCGAAGTGGAATCGGACAAAGCTACACTCCCCCTTATTTCGGGTATTACCGGAGCCATTTCCATCGTTGTTCCCGAAGGTGAAACGGTTAAAATTGGTGCAACTGCCTGTAAAATTGATTCCGAAAAAACAGGTAAATCAAGAGACAATTTGGATAAAAAACCTGAAGAACCCACCAAATCGGTTCAACCTGAATCTTCAAATAAAAAAACAGAAACGGAAAAATCTGTGCCACAGAAGGAAACACCTGAAAAAAATCAGAAAACCATACCTGCTAATGATAAAGGTGGTATAAAAGCCACTCCATTGGCGCGTAAACTTATGGAAGAACATCAGGTTTCGGTTGAGGACATTATCAACGGACTGCAAAAGATTACCTCGCAGGATGTTGATTTGGTATTGAAAAATAAACAAACCACCTTTCAACCAAAGGAAGTAACGGGATCGCGCGATTTCAGCAAACAAAAAATGAGTCCTCTGAGGAAAAAACTGGCTGAGCGCCTGGTAGCCGTAAAAAACGAGACTGCGATGCTGACTACTTTCAACGAGGTAGACATGAGCGCCGTTATGAACCTGAGAAAAAAATACCAATCGAAATTTGAAGCTAAATATGGCACCAAAGTAGGATTCATGTCTTTCTTTGCTAAAGCTGTTTGTGAAGCTTTAAAACTTCACCCGATGGTAAATTCACAGATTGATGGTGATGCAATTATAACGCCTGCTTATTACGATATCGGCATTGCTGTGAGTACCGATAAAGGTCTTATGGTGCCTGTACTAAGAAATGTTGAAACCATGAGTTTAGCCGATATAGAAATAGCATAGCTGCCCTGGCTTCAAAAGCAAGAGCCGGAAGAATCAGTCTCGATGAAATGTCGGGTGGCACTTTTACCATCACCAACGGAGGCGTTTTCGGATCAATGCTTTCAACTCCCATTATCAACCCACCTCAATCTGCTATACTTGGCATGCATAATATTATAGAACGCCCGGTAGCAATAGAAGGCAAGGTGGAAATCCGGCCGGTAATGTACATTGCTTTATCATACGATCACAGGATAATAGATGGTAAAGACTCAGTGGGATTTCTGGTTAAGGTAAAACAATTCATTGAAAACCCCGTTAAACTTTTATTTGGAGAATCGTCACCCGAAGAATATCTTTTAGGAATATAAATTATGGCAAAACAGCATTTGTATTTGGCGCCAGCGGTCTGGTAGGCTCTAATTTGTACCGGCAATTATTGAATAACCCGGATTATGAGAAGGTAATTCTTATTATCCGTAAACCAATAGTTGTAGTGCATCCCAAAGCACAGGAAATTTCTTTGTCCGAATATGAATCATTTGATTTTACCGGGACTTCATCTCTGGATTTACATGCATTCTGCTGTTTGGGAACTACCATTAAAAAAAGCCGGATCAAAAGACGAATTCAAAAAGGTAGACTATGAATTACCTTAAAAATTGCGGAATGGGCTAAAGCTAATGGTATTGAAACCTTTGTTGCTGTTTCATCCATTGGAGCTAGTTCCGGATCAGGAAATTTCTACCTGAAAACCAAAGGTGAAATGGAAGAAGCAATTAAAACACTGGGAATTCCACGGACTGTGTTTGTGCGACCCTCTTTACTGATGGGCAACCGTAATGAATTTCGTTTAGGTGAAGAAATAGCCAAAACAATGGCAGGTCTTATGAATCTGATTCTTTTTGGTTCTCTCAAAAAATACCGGCCTATCGATGCTTCAAAAGTTGCAACCGCAATGATTACTGTTGCCAATACTGAAACACCTGATAGCATTTATGAATCGGATAAGCTGGATTTACTGTCTCAATAATTTCCCTCTACCACTATAAAGCCACTGGAATTCTCTTCAGGCAACTTCACCAAAAGGTGCACAGCGTAGATGTTTTAACTTTTAAAGTAAAAACTTAGTTTCTATTCCATCCATTCCTGTCGTTTTACAATGGCAAACGAATCGTTTTCCAGCGCCAGATAACCATATTCGTAACAGAAATAATACTGATTCCCTGTTTTGGTGAGATAAATATTGGTGAAATAATTAAAATTAAACCCTTTTGTAGAAAGCTTATCCTTGTAACCTTTATTTTACCTTCGGGGTTTAATTCTTCTAGTATACGGCGGTTACGCCGAAGAATACTGTTAATGCTCCGCATGTAATTATTTGAATCGCTGTTGCTGCGATTATTATAACTGTTACGGCAAAGACGGAACAGAACTTTTTATCAATCCTTCCCTTTATTGGTTCGCCGCATTCAAGGCAATTTTTGTTCATACATTGTTGGTTTATAGCACCGAAATATACAAAAAAAACTTTATGTATCCGTTTACAAACGTTTACAAACGCTTACAAAATGTTTATATCCGAATTTAAACGACTAATAACCGAATAAGCCTTTAGGATGAACTTTACTTTGCATCACCGATCGGACGAAATTATATCGAAATGTTAAACAAAAAAATTACGAACCATGAATGCTTTAAGAAACCGCGTACAATTAATCGGTAACCTGGGTGCAAATCCCGAGATCAAAAAATTCGAAAATGGGAAAACATTAGCCCGCATTAGTCTTGCTACAACCGAAAAGTACAAAAACGAAGAAGGAAAACTTGTAAGTGAAACACAATGGCACCATGTAACTGCATGGGGAAATCTGGCAAATACAGCCGAGAAATATCTGAAAAAGGGAAGTGAAGTGGTGATAGAAGGTAAATTAATTTACCGGAATTACGAAAATAAAGAAGGTAAAAAGCAATACATAACCGAAATTGTGGCCCACGAATTGGTTTTACTGGGGAAAAAGATAGCTGAAAGCCAGCTTTGACATAAAGTAATTGTTAATTAAATTCGAAGAACCTCAGCTGGTTAATTGTCATAGAGGCTTTAAAGGCTAATTGACAAAAAATTCGGTTGGGGTTTTTCATTTTCACTTTAATCGGCAATTAAAACCTTAATTAAAAGAACTCAGGATTTCAACTAAAACTTAAGATCCAACGGTAAACCTAAATCCAACTCCGTGTATATTTTCCAAAACTATTGAGGTGTCATTTTTAAGGTACTTTCTAAGCCTTGAAATAAATACATCCAGACTCCTGCCAGCGAAGTAACTGTTATCGTTCCAGAGCTTTTCAAGAATATCCTCCCGTCGAACAACTGTTCCTTCCGATTTAATCAGAAATAATAATAATTCATTCTCCTTAAAAGTAAGTTTTGCCACCTGGTCGTTATATTTTAACTGCTGTGAGGTATAATCAAATATATACTGCCCAACTTTCATAACTGTTTGATGTTTTCCCGGTGCACTTTTCTGGCTTCTCCTAAGAAATACTTCAATTTTCAAAACAAGTTCCTCAATCGAAAAAGGTTTGGTAATATAATCGTCGGCACCTAAACGGAGCCCCTGAATTTTATCTTCCTTGGCCGATTTGGCAGTAAGAAAAATGATAGGAACATCATCGTCTTTTTCTCTTATACGGGTTGCAAGAGCATATCCATCCAACTTGGGAAGCATCACATCAAGCAGGCAAATATCATATCGATTCTCCATGCTTTTGCTTAGCGCATCTTCACCATTATTGGCATAATCTACTTCAAATCCCCTTAATTCAAGATTTTCGCGCGTTACGTACGAAAGCGCTTCATCATCTTCAACATACAATATCTTTGCTTTTCGGCTCATATTGTCTTAATCATTTTCTGAGGTATGGTAATCAAAAACTTACTTCCGACACCTAATTCGCTGTCGAGCTGTATTTTCCACCGATGCTTACGGCATATAGTTTTAACGTAATAAAGGCCCAAACCGAATCCTTTCACATTGTGCAGGTTCCCTGTAGGTACCCGATAAAACAGGTTAAATACTTTGGTGATATATTCGCGACTGATTCCAATACCTGTATCTTCAATTTCATGATGATATTTGTATTGAAATTATGCGTGGTAACGGTTATTAATAGTTCATCTTTCCTGTACTTAATCGCATTGTCGATTAAATTGAACAGCATATTGGTAAGGTGCAATCGATCGGCAAGAATATCGGAAAATCCTGCATTCAGATGATATCGTATACTGAAATTCTGTTTTTCGGCATTCATTTCAAAACTTTCGCAAACATTGCGGATAAGTTCATTCAGATTAAGGAGTTCTTTATTTAATCCGAAATTTTTCTTTTCCAAACGAGCCAATTGAAGCACACGTTCAACCTGACTGTTCAGCCTGGTATTCTCTTGCTTGATCAGATTTGAATAATTTACCAGCCGTTCGGGAGTTTTTAATATTTCAGTGTTTGCCAGAACATCAGCAGCAATATTGATAGTCGATATCGGTGTCTTAAACTCATGCGTCATAGTGTTGATAAACTCACGCTGAAGTTCCGACAAACGGTTCTGTCGTAATATAATAGTAATAGCATACCCGAAAAAAATGGCAATTAAAACAACCGCAAACGAAAAAATCATGACCACTGAGAGTTCACGCCACAAATACGACTGAATACCCGGAAAGTATATGCCAAAATAATTCATAAACTCTTTGGATTTCAGAAATTTTGCGGGCTCATCAAATTCCGATTCCTCAGGATTATAAATCACCCTGTTAACATATTCCATTGTATCATAATAGCAATTATAAATTGCGTATTCAAAATTGAGGCTTACATTAAATTCATTGAAAGAAAGTTTCAGAAAATACTCCAGCACACTCTTTTCAACTTCACTATTGGTGTTTACTACAAAGTAACCAGGTGCCAATTGCTTCACTTTTTCCTGAGGAGATAATGAGCTATTATTAAAAGTGATAACCCTTTCGGAGGTACTGTTCAAAGCAGAATGAAGCCGTTGATTAAGTTTATCTTCCTCAAGTCTCCATGCTTTACGCAACAGATAAATCTGCAGAACCAATACACTGGCAATGGCAATTATTCCTAGGATGATGATGATTCTGATATTTCTGTTGCTCATTATTTAAAATGAATACTTAATATTATCTGTAATTACTAACTACCGTTACCGTTAACAATTCGTTAACATACATTAGCGTTTCGTTAACAGTGCTGTACTCTTAGAGTATATACATTTGTATAAAGTTTTTGAAACACAAAAGTACTTTTTAAAAATAAAGATTTTTAAAAATGAAAAAAGGTTTTCTTCTGATAATTTCTTTTTTGATGTTTTCTTTGTTCAGCTATGCACAAAAGGCTGACGACAAAAAGCCAGAGCTATCAGTAGCAGACGGAAAATCAGCTTTCAAATGGAAAACCAGCCAGGTTGATTTTGGTAAAATCAAACGCAACCAGCCTAAAGTTGCAGAATTTGAGCTGACGAATACCGGTACTGCTCCTATTATTATCAATAATGTTATGCCTTCGTGTGGATGCACCAATGTTGACTATCCGAAGGAACCCGTTAAACCGGGACAAACTGTAAAAATTAAAACTACATACGATGCTGCTACTACCGGAGCGTTCCAAAAGCGAGTGACGGTTTACATGAACGCCACTCCGGAACCTCAGGTTTTGGAAATCAAAGGGGTAGTAATTTAGTTTTTTAAAGTATTTTCTGTAAGGTATTTTAGTCGAATGTCTTAGCCAGGAATCTCTCAAAGAGGTTCCTGGTTTTTTTTTAAGATCCACTGAAAACCGAATTAACAAATTTATAATCGATTCTTATGAAAATTGTAAGCTTAAAAATTCAAATTACAAATCATAACTTTAAAAATAGTTGATCGTTTAATATTAACTTGCATTATTATTGAAATCCTGCAAAGGATATGGGTATGAAAAACATAATAGTACTGCTTATTTCTGTTTTCTATGCTTTTACAGTTTACAGTCAGCAACCCGACTCGGCTGATGTAATATATTTACCTGCCCAGGTTATTGAAGGAGATACTATCATCATTACAAGTTTAAAACCTGTTGTCATTGGTGAAGAAAAACCAGTTTTTGAACATCGTTGGGAAGAAAAGAAATACTGGAAACTGGTGTACAACCTGAAAAAGGTTCACCCCTATGCAAAAATGGCAAAACAAAAACTCGATGAGATGAATGCTCATTTTCTGACCCTGAAATCCGAACGGGAAAGAAAGCAATATGCCAAACAGGTGGAAGACGAAATAAGAGCCCAATTTGAAGAACAACTGAAAGGATTAACCATAACCCAGGGGAAATTATTAATTAAACTGATATACCGCGAAACAGGAAATACCTCCTACGAACTAGTCAAGGAATTAAGGGGGGGCATTTCGGCGTATGTTCTGGCAAACC
>JAAUTT010000117.1 GCA_012031335.1 Bacteroidales bacterium
ACAATCCTTTTCCGGGCTTTCCGTGATAAACCGGAAGCGGAACAAGTTTAACAAGGCCTTCGGCGATGACCGGATGGGCAGGGCCATCGTGTCCGAGAAGCACCACATTGTCAGTAAAATCCATCGCATAAAATTCAGAGAAAGAGCCACGGCGCCAATAAGGTCCATGATTTTCATAGCCTGTGCATTTTTAACCTCACACTCTCCGGCAACGGGTATATGTTTGGATGTGAGCAAGGTATTTCCTGCAATTACCGATGTTACCATATCGAGGTAATCGTTGTTGCCCGTACCTTCATAATAATAGGCCAATGAACCAAACTGCCATTTTTCAGCCAATTTGTCAAGCGCAACCGATGTTCTGGCGGCTCGTTCAAGCTCAACAACCTCGCAGTCATGAGCAACGTCAAACACTGCATGAAACTCTTTGATCTTTATATCAACCTCGCTTCGTGTAACTTCATCCCTGATTTGTTTGAGATCGCACATTTCTATTAATTCAAAATGTGTTCCCCATATCGCCGATTGTTTTGTGATATCGGTATATACATCCAACATACCTCCGTAATAATGCCCTAACACTCCCATGGTATTAGATCGCATACCCTTTAGCACCAAAGAGGCGCTAACCCATTCACTTAATTCCTTCCAGACATAATCCTCCTGCATATGCCCCGTAATTATCTCGTATTCAACACCAGACCTGTTGAATACCGATGCAATTTCGGGAACAGAACATGCCTGGCAATTCGCGAGCCACTCACCGGTCATTTTACCACGGTCTCCTATTGAATTTATCTGATTATAATCTATGGCAGGAGCCGGCTGGATGTTCAGAAGTAAAAGAGGCACCTTTATTTGGTTAACAACCTGCAATACAACCGACGACAAAGTGTAGGTAGAGATATAAAGGAATAAAATATCGGCCTGTTTTTCTTTAAAAAGAGCGCTTGCCATTTTAGCTTTGGAAATACTATCGACAATGCCGGCATTAATTATTTCAATGCTTTCATGAGTGATTTTTTCCCGGATTTGATCCAGGTAACCATTTAGCCTGGGGAGTAATCCTTCAAATTGATCCCAGTAGGCTTCTAACCCTGTTCCAAAAAGCCCAATTGTAACTTTGGTTTTACTCATCTCTTAACGTGTTCATAGATTTGGTATTTTATATGGCAATTAAAAATATCTTAATCCGTTATTTCAATCTTCAAACTATTTTTCACTTTTACGAGCCCTCTTTTGGAAGATTTTAGACCCTTGGGAATATTGATCCAGACAGGCATATCGGTTTTTAGCTCATAACTGGTTTTGTTTCCCTTCTTCTCCCAGTTAATGTGAATGGCTTTGTCGGTATTGGGTATGGGTATTTTGCCTTTGGCATGGGTTAACCCGGTTGCCTGCAATTGAAAGTCAAAAAAATTATCCTTTATATCGAACCTGTTGTGCAGCCCCAAAAAATAGCGCGATAGCAACCATGTTGGGCTGCCCGACCATTGATGACAATGAGACCACCGGGTATCGAATACCTCGACCCATGTAGTTCTTCCACCTTCCAGTGCCCAACCCCAGGCCTTACGAATGATCTCAAGCGCAAATTCCGTTTCTCCGTTTTCAATTAGCAACGGCAATACATAATGCATAAAGTACGGGGTGATAAGTTGGGTATGGCTAAAATCCGGAGAGCTTAACCGTGGAGCGTCCGGATTCAAAGGAAAGCAATTCAAAATATGCGATTTTATAAAACGAATAGCTTCCTGTCTGGTCCCGACTTTGAAAAAACCGGCTTTAAGACCCAGGACTGTCTTGTGATATCCAATGGTTTGCCAGGGAACACTATTGCTTTCCGTTAAGTTGCGGAACCAGGTATTTAAAAGATGATTGATATGTTTTTCCTCTTCTGTAAAACGCTGAAGGTATTCCTGCCTGCCAACAATTTTGCTCCAGGTTATCATATCGCGCAATGCAACCAGGTAATGCAGATTGAGGGCAATATCGACAGGGCCGGCGTTTCTTACATATCCCCAATCGATAAACGACCATCCTGCCTTGTCTGTCAGCCCGTTTTCACTGGTGAAGTTATTGAGGCTTTCCATATTTTTAATAGCGGCATCAAAAAGATCATACAGTATTGTTTTATCTCCGGTAACCCGCCAGTAATTTAAACAACCTGTCACCCATTGTATGGCATAAGAAGAGAGATAAGCTTCTCCGCCAGGGCACAAGCCTGCAATCATTCCATCGGGTCTTGCAGACTGGGCGCTCTGCACAAAACCACGCCTGAAAAGTCGGGTATCGGAAAAAGCCACTGAGCCTATCTCCAAACCTATGGTAGTTACATCTCCCGTCCATTGTCCTCTTTCACGGGTAGGATTATCTATAATAGCATCTTCGCTGCATGCTTTCAGCGTCTCCACGCCTGTTTGCCAGATAGTGTTCAGCAATGGGTCGCTACATTCGAAAGTTCCGTCCGCTTCATCGAAATAGCTTCTTTCCAGGAAAGTTTCTTCTATGAATTTCACTTTCCCGGAATCGGCAAAGATGTGAACTTCTACAAACCTTCCACCTTTGGGAATAAGTGGAAAAAATTCTTGTTTCCCTCCTCTTGCAATAAAGCGGTCTATATTATATGAATCACTGGCTGATAAAGTTATCCAGGGTGCTACGCGTCCATTTGTAAGATATTCACTATATGCAAATTCTACGACAGATCCGGCTGGCAGGTCGAGTAAAAATTTCGGGCGCATCAATCGCACCCTGCCCAAATCGTATCGCCTCCATATTCCCTGCGGAGGGAGTTCGTTACATTCCAGATCTCTCAGAAAAAATCTTGCGGAAATATTGTCAAGTACATAACCGTATGTATTTGCCACCACTCCCTGTGCCATTAATTCAGGTACAATTTTTATTAGTTTCGGTACTGCAGTGGTTAATGGCCTGAAGCTACCGGCAGGTGATTCGATTTGTGTGGGTTTATCCCATAAAGCATCGTCAAAAGAGGATTCCTGCCATTCAAAGGGCCATTTTCTTGTATCAACCCATTCCACCCATCCTAACTGATCATTTATTCTCCGGAAATTACTTCGGTAGCCCTCAAGTTTTTTCACCTTCCACGATATGGGAATTTCCCTTGTATCTTCGTCCAAAGAGCAATATAAAAAAGGAGAAATGTTCTTTAAAATACGTGTATCGAGGTTCTGATAGTGCACCTGAACCGCAATTACATTTTTACCGCTATTTAATTTGATAGTATTGGTCTGGTATTCAGGAAACTGTTTTTCATAGCGGGCAGGACCTTCGGTAACATATTCCCCGTTCACCCAAATCACATACCATGAGGCTCCCAGGGTATTTAGATTCACTTCTTTTTCCGAATCTATCTCCACCGTACCTCTGAAAGCTAAATGATAGTTTTGATTTGGCATATCGGTTGAATCTATCCAAATGCAATTATTAATGGCAAATGAATTCAAGCTAATAGCTAATAGTAAAATAAAAAAACAAACCTTCATTATTTTTTGTTTGATTAGATCCAATCTAATGATAGGAAACATTATACCGTTAAAAAAGTAAGCAAGTAATTTACCCCAATTAAGCATTATTTATCCGCAGCCTTTGAGGCTGCGGATAAATAAAATCATCATCAATATTATAACTCTGAATTCCAAAGTGTTTCCCTGTGGGGTATTGGGTAGACAAATCTACTTTCGTTAACATTATATGAATCGGAAGAGATATTTCCAAACTGAGATTTAATCTTTATGCCATACTTTGTCATAATCTCAATGACTTTACCTGTCCTAACCAGATCCAGCCATCGGTGCCCTTCGAAAGCGAGTTCTATTCTTCGTTCATGCAAATGATGCTTTGAAGTTGGTTTTTATCAGTAACCAGGATGTCTGTTAATCCGGCCCTGTGCCTGACTTTGTTTAAAAAGGGCAGGGCTAAGGCTGGGTTGTTTGTTTCGTTATAACATTCGGCCAACATAAGTAGTACATCGGCAAATCGGAAAACAGGCCAATTGTCACCCGTTTGGAATGCTGTTGTATGCGGGTTAAGATATTTTCGACAAAACAACCTGTATGGTACTCCATTTACAGGGGTAAATCCTATAATTGACTTTAATGCTGTACTTTTAAAATTATCACCTTCCATAATTCCTTCCACAACACCAATTGTTGCATAGAACCTTTTATCATTCGGTTCATAATCATTTATCAAATCCTCGGTTGGAACACATACTCCTCCGATAGAAATATTGTTTGCATTTGCAAGTCCTATAATTGATTTATTATCAAGAGACTTTGGTAGAAAATGATAAATATACGTGCTATGAAGGTTTTGAGTGCCTTCTGTAAACTGAACATCGAACACAGATTCTTTTCCATTCTTGTTTGAAGTTTTAAATGCGTCAGTATATTCTGTATTTAAATCATAACCATGATCCAATATTTCATTTAGCAAAGGGATTGCCTTATCAAATTCCTTCCTGAAAATGTATGCACTTGCTTGAAGGGCTAATGCTGCTCCTAATGTTGCTTTGCCTGTTTGAGGAAACTTATCGACTTTTTTAAGATACTTACGTGCAAAATCCAAATCTGTAAAAATCAAATTATATATTTCGTTTACAGGAGATTTGGGCTTGGAGGCTAATTGTTCAGATTTTACCTCTTGTATATGCAAAGGAACTTCGCCAAAAAACCTAACAAGTGTAAAATAATAGAATGCCCTTAAAAATTTAGTTTCAGCAAGTATTTCGTTTTTAGAATTTTCAGGGATCAAATCTGTCATTCTTGAAATAATTGTATTTGTTCTGGCAATACCCGAAAAGCATGCATTAAAAACATCGTTAGTGTACAAGTTCACAGCGCCATCAAGAAAATCCGTAATGGCCATATAATCACCATGATCCTGTCCTCCAAGTTTTAAGTAATACTCGTAATGTGCATTGTCAGAGCGCATTTCAGCAATAGCTAAGTAGTTTCGTCCTCCATAAACTGTTCTTAAAGGAGCATAAGCACCAATCAATGCACTCCTGAAATTAACCTCTTTTTCGAAATAGGTAGCTGAACTAGCCTCGTGTTCCTTGGGTAAATTCAAAAATTCTTCGCTACAAGAAACTAACAGGGCAAGAAAAATAATTGTAATAGATATTTTAATTGTCTTCATAACTTCATAACATTTTTTTGTTAAATTTATCAGAACACCAAAATGACACCTAATGAATAGATCCTAGGCACAGGATAAGGAGCATCATCTAAACCTAGAAACCTCGCATTTAAACCGCTTCTACTTGTTTCGGGGTTAGCACCTGGATATTTGGTGATCATCATAGCATTTTGTAAGCTTAAATAAACGCGGGCATCGAAAGTGGATGCAATCTTTTTAAGACTGTAACCTAGTGTAATATTATTGATATTCAAATAGGATGCATCAAAGACCATAAAAGATGAGCGGTCGCGTGAGAGCCATGTTGTTCCAGATGGTCCGGCAGCTCTTTGAATAATTCCGTTCCCCGGATTATCTTCGGATCGCCAACTGCCTAACAATTTTTATCCATGTTAAAAGCTCCATCAAGGTTATAGGAGTATTCCAAGGATCTCCAAACCAAATCACCTCCTACTTGTCCAACCATTGAGATAGAAAAATCCCATTTTTTATAGCTCAGGTTGTTGGTAAAACCAAACAAAAAGTCGGGGTTGGGGTCGCCAACCTGAGTTCTATCATGCCTTGTAATAATTCCATCTGGGATACCGTTTGGCCCATTAATATCTTTCATCCGAACAGAGCCAACCATTGAATGTCGGTTTGCATCGCTATCTGCGTATCTGGGGCCCCTATCAAGTTCGGCCTGGTTCATAAATACGCCATCAAATACATATCCATAAAAAACACCCATTGGCTTACCCACTTCAGTGCGGTGCCAATCTTCCCCATAATCATTATCCCCCCCAATATAGGTGCGATTTCTTCCTAAATCAACAACTTTGCTCCTATGTAAAGAAACATTCAAATCGCTTGTCCATTTTACATTTTTATCAATATTTATTGTTGATAAAACAAATTCATATCCCCAGAATTTTATTTCTCCAACATTAGACATGACAGAAGAAAAACCTGAAGAAAGAGGAATAGGCACACTAAATAGCATATCGTAGGTATTCCGGTTCCAATAGTCGAAATTAAAACCAACTTATCGTCCCAAAAGCCTATGTCAACTCCAATATTAAGCATGGCAGATATTTCCCAGGTTAATTTTTGGTTTTCTAGCCCACTTAATGAAAAACCACTGGTAATTTGATTGTTAAGCGGATAATTTGAAGGAGATAATGACGCATAATAAGTATAATTCCCGATATTGTAATTGCCTGTTAACCCATAACTCGACCTAAGCTTAAGAAAGCTCACGGAGTTTATTTCTTTCATAAAGGGCTCTTGGGTCACCACCCATCCTAAAGAAACTGATGGGAAATCGCCCCATTTATTTTCCTGTCCAAACCTTGAACAACCATCACGTCTGTATGAGGCTGAAAAAAGATACTTTTCTTTGAAGCTGTAATTAAACCTGCTAATTATCGACAAAAGAGACCATTCTTCTGGGGTATTACCAGGGACTAATGTAATGTTCTTGGCCTGGTTAAGCCACCCAAAGTCATCAGTTGCAAATTCTTCGCCCCTGATGCCTGATCCTTCCCACCTGTATTTTTGTGCAGTATATCCCCCCAAGACTTCTAATTTATGCCCGCCATGTTCTTTTTGATAATTAAAGTATTTTCAGTTAACCATGAAGATTGAAACCCTGTATTATAGGTCCCCAGTGCTATGGTGCTTACATTGTTTATTGCACCTCTAGAAGTAGATGGAGTAAAGGTCCTGTGGTTATTATTTTCAATATCAACATTGATGCTTGTTTTGAATCGTAACCCAGATATAATTTCGAATTCTGAATATGCATTTCCTAAAAGCCTATGGCCATTATATTTATTTTCTCTCTCTGTTAACATCCGATAAGGATGTGGTTGGGGCAAAGCACCAAAAGCCTGAAGCTTTATCGGTAATGTTCCATCTGGATTATAGAAATCAATTGTTGGGGGTGCATAAATTGCGCTTCCTAGAATATTCCACCAACTATCAGTAGCATGATTCTCATGTATCCGGTTGGTGTATGAAACATTCGCACCAGCCTTAATCCTTTCATGAAAACTAAAATCATTATTAACCCTAAAACTGTAACGCTTATAACTTGTATTTAACAACACCCCTTCTGATCAGAATAACCAGCAATAACCGAGGTTTTGACCTTTTCGTTACCCCCGCTAATTGAAATATTATAATTTTGAACTGGAGCATTCCTTGTTATTTTACCAAACCAGTCTGTACCTTCTCCATATTTTTCAGGGTTCTGATATTCAGGTGGCACAGCAGGAAAACCAGTAGAAGGGTCTGTATACCCAGATTTACCTGTATATTTTATCATATCTTCATAATAATTCTTTTTAAATTGTGCATATTCCCTCCCATTCATGAGCTCTGGCCGACCTCTTTCAGGAATTACCTGTATACCCAAATTTGTTGAGAATTCCACTTTGGTTTTTCCTTGTTTTCCTCGTTTAGTAGTCACTAAAATAACACCATTGGCAGCACGCGAACCATATAAGGCTGTTGCTGAAGCATCCTTCAAAACTGAAAACGATTCGATCTCATCCGGATTAATATTGCTTATTTCCCCAACAATAGGAAACCCATCAACCACAATTAATGGTACATTACTTGAACTTAAAGACCCTGAGCCTCTAATGCGGAACGAAACACCCTCTCCCGGCCTTCCGTTGCTTTGAATAATTTGCAATCCGGCCACTTTACCTTGCAATTTCTGGGTAAACTGGACAAGTGGCAATTCCTTGAGATTTTCCGCTTTAATGTTTGAAATTGCTCCAGTCATATCTTTTCTCTTTTGCGTTCCATACCCAACAACCACCACTTCTTCCAGTTTGGTAATATCGGGTACCAATTTTATTTCAACTTTCGCGTGTCCCGTGTAAGTGACTCGTTCAGTGTTGAAGCCCATAAAAGATATAATAAGAACAACATCTTGCCCGGGTATTTCAATAGTGAATTTACCATCCGCATCCGACACCGTTCCTATTGTTGTGCCTTCAATGATTATGTTGGCTCCAATGATAGGTTCTGAATTAGTGGCATCTGTAACAGTACCTGTAATTTTTTGCTGCTGAATGGAATTGCTAATCTGAGATGATATAATAATTATATTATTAATTACCTTATAACCTAATTTAGGGGTTTCGAGCACTTTCTCTAGCGCATCCTTAACCATAATATCGCTTGCACTTATTTCTACAGGTATATTAAGGTCAATTTCGTCGCTCTTGTAAAAAATGCTGAAACCACTTTGTCGCTCAATTTCATTAAATAGATCTTCTATAGTCCCCTGGTGTATTTGCAGGTTAATTTTGGTATTTTGGGAATAAAGTGCTGAAACCTGCAAAGATCCGACTATGAGTAGTAGTGTCATTAGTTTCATAATCAGCAGAATTTTAATGAACGAATTTCGGGAATAAAAAATATCCCATTTACAATAATTTGTCATAAATTTGTAAAATGATAGATGAATAAATGGCTAAAGTTTTCCGTCCAAAGAGCACTTTAGCTGTAATGATCTCTCAGCGAATTTCGGGGAATGGTAACATTTCCCGATTTTTTTAATTCTTACGTCATAGTTATTAAGTTTTAAGTTAGTAATAGTGTTGTTATTTGCTATAAATGATTTAAGTCGATATATATTTCGTAGTTCCTAACCTCATATCTAATCGGAGTTATAACTTTTATAACCTCTAGCACCTGGTATATGGTTTCGTTATGATAAAATCTCCCTTTATACCTGTATTTTTTTAAGTCGTCGTTCATGATATGAATTTTTGTTCCAAACCAACGCTCCAGGGTAACAGCTATTTCTTCCATATTTAAATTGTCGAAAACAAGCGATTCTTCTTTCCACGAAATAATAGGAGTGGTGTTCACCTGTTTCACCTCAAAAGCGGGTATGTCTTTTTTTACAGATTCTTGTCTGCCTTCAGCAAGTTCATCTGTTTTCAACTGAGTACTGCTAAGTTCCTTATTAAAAGTCATTCTCTGGTTCGGCTTGATAAGGAATGGTTCTGTAAGCTTCCCTTTTTTAATTCCTCTTACTTCAACAAGCCCTCTTACCAAAGTTGTTTCAACAGTTTTATCTTCAGGGTACGATTTTAC